>JALSJY010000221.1 GCA_026989045.1 Hyphomicrobiales bacterium
CAACGCTTCATAGGAAGATAAAGCGGTTTGAGTTAGATAGTTAGATCATTCAGGAAGTGATCTAACTTTCAATCACTGCTTGCTTTTGCGTTTCAAGCTCTAGCTTAATTCGCTTAGCGGCTCTCATTTGCAACAATATCACTGGTGAAACTAGCAATAACCCTATTGCCATTGTTAACAATCCAGGTGCTACGAATAACAGCGAAACCAGCCCAATCCACCAGCGTTGCCATTTTGACATTGGGGCTATTAGATAGCCAGAGAAAGCTACACCAATCCCTGCAATGCCAATCATTGCGCCGAGTAATGTTACAGAAAATGCCGCCCATGTGAAGCCATCTGTTACCAGCAATAATGCGGGTGAATAAACAAATACAAACGGCACTAGCGCTTTGGCTATTCCCAGCCTAAAGGCAGTATTGCCTGTTTTAAATGGGTTTGAACCTGCAATGCCAGCCGCCGCATAGGCGGCGAGTGCCACGGGCGGGGTAATATCCGCTAACACTCCATAATAAAACACAAAGAAATGCGCCACTATCGGCTCAACTCCAAGCATAGCAAGTGCGGGAGCGGCAACCGCCACCAAAATAATATATGTTGCAGTTGTAGGAATGCCAGCACCCATGAAAATACAGGCAATAGCAATTAAAACTAATGAGAAAAACAACGCCCATTGAGCAACAGTGAAATAAGCAAATGGCCAGATTGCACCAACTACATTACCAAAATCAGTAGCCGTCTGCACCACAACATAACCAAGGCGAAAGCCAACCCCTGTTAAGGTAACAACACCAACCACAATGCCAACGGTTGCCGCCGCCGCACCAACCGCAAGGGTGTTTTTTGCCCCTAATGAAAGCGCATTCCATAAATCTCTTAAATTTAATCGATTAACGGGGTTTAAAAACCCAACAACAACACAAGCAATAATGCCATAAACAGCGGCAAAATCAGGCGTGCGGCCAGTAAGAATGAGATAAACAAGAATTATAAGTGGAATGATAGATAGCCAATGCTGACGCAAAACAAGCAGTGTTTTTGGCAAGTCTTTTTTATCCATGCCCTTTAGGCCGAGCTTTTTAGCTTCTAAATGAACCATGATAAAAATGCCAAAATAGTGCAATAATGCTGGAAATAAAGCTGCCGCCAAAATGTCACGAAGTGGGATTTCTAAATATTCCACCATAATAAAAGCCGCTGCACCTAAAATTGGCGGCGTAATCTGCCCACCTGTCGAAGCAGTTGCCTCAACCGCCCCTGCAAAATGCGCAGGATAGCCAACCTTTTTCATCGCAGGAATAGTAAGCGCCCCCGTAGTCACAGTATTGGCAATTGATGAGCCAGAAATTGTTCCCATAAATGCCGAAGAGAAAATCGCAACTTTTGCAGGCCCGCCAGAAAAGCGCCCCGCAATTACCATCGCTAAATCAATGAATAACTGCCCCAAGCCAATGCGAGTTGCTAAAACACCAAATACAATAAAGAGGAAAACATATTGTGCCATCACCCCAATTGCGATGCCATAAATGCCCTGATTAGTCATATATAGGTGATTGATTAAACCAAGCCAGCTTGTGCCACCATGCTTTAGCGCACCGGGGGCAAGAGGGCCAAAAATAGCAAATAAAATGAAGAAAATAGCAATTAATGGTAATGTAGGGCCAATTGAACGTCTAGAAGCTTCAAGCGTAAGAAGCACTAAAATAGTCCCCATAACAACGTCAATTGTTGAGGGATTTCCTACTCTTTCTGCAACTATTTCAGGCGGCAAGAGCGGTAGATACATTGCCGCTGCAATTGCACCAAGAGCCAATAAAATATCAAAGGTTGGAATGCCATTAAAATTATACCATTTCTTTGGCCGAATAGAATTATTTAACGATTTTCTTGGAGAAAACAGGATAAAAACTAGGCCAAGCACAAAGCTTATATGAATACCACGATGAAGCAATTCACGAATAAGCCCAAAGCCAGAAGCATAAAAATGATAAACAGCCATTGCAACTAGCGCAATTGAAACAATTGTAGCAATTATTTTTCCAGAAGGGCGAAAAGCCATTTCGGGATCGTATTTGCGTTCAATCGCCTCTAATTCTTCAAGGCTTAATTCTTCTTTAGACACTGCCTAATCCCCCCAGATTGGTAAACTCATATATGTATAATAAAAAATCTGGGCAAATTGATCGCCCAGACTAAATTTTGTTAGATCAGCTTATTTAAGGACGCCGATTTCTTTGTAAAAACGCTCTGCACCAGCATGAAGAGGAACACCAACACCTGAAAGTGCTGTCTCAAGTGTTATTGTCTTGCCTTTGGCATGACCAACGTCAAGTAGCTTGCGTGATTCATCGTTCCACAATGCTTTGGTAATATTGTAGATAAGCTCTTCATCTGCTTTTGCGCTTGTATACCATTGTGCGCCAACAGCAACTGTCATTGTTTCATCAACACCTTGATATGTATCTGCAGGAATTGCACTTTGTGAGAAGAAACCATATTTGTCAGCCAGTGCTTTTGCACCATCGCCATCAATTGGAACAAGCTTAATATCAGCAGCAGAAGCAAGCTCAACTAGTGAGCCAGTTGGATAGCCTGCAACAACAAAAAACGCATCAATTTTACCGTTACGTAAAGCTTCAGATGCCGCGCCGCCCTTAAGAGCTTCTGCAGTCACATCATCAACGCCAAGACCGTTAGCTTCAAGAATAAGACCCGCATCAACATAAGTGCCAGAACCTGGCTCATCAAGTGAAACGCGCTTGCCTTTTAGGTCAGCAACAGAATTAATGCCGCTATCTTTAAGCGCCACAAGGTGAATATGCTCTTCAAACAAAGCTGCGATTGTGCGCAAATCTGTTGCAGGCTCTTTGCCTTCCATTGTGCCTGTGCCAGTATATGCCCAATAAGCAACGTCAGATTGTGCAAAACCACTATCACGAAGACCAGAAATAATAGCGTTTACATTATCAACTGAACCACGAGAAGAAACAGCAGAAGCAATTAAGCCATCAACGCCACAGCTTCCGCCCTTGCCACATTCGCGTGACCCTGGTGGTTTAGAAATAGCATTAGCAATAACGCCGCCAACTGGATAATAAGTATAGGCTGTTCCGCCTGTGCCTATTGTAAAAAACTTTAGGTCTTGCGCTAAAGCAGAAAATGATAACCCGCCAACAACAATTGCACCAAGAGCAATTGCTTTAATAGACTTTTTAATAATACCCATTTGAGTACCTCCCAATAAATAAAATGATATAATTTATATTCTCTCTAACAAAGTTGCTAGAGCGTCATTCATTACAGAGAGTGCGATAACAATCAAATAAAATATAGTGTTTTTCTTAGATCTAAAAAAAAATCACCTGAAATTTGCTAACTTTATAAAACTGTCGCAAATTTGCGACATTTAACTCTAACAATTGTTTAACGCTGCGTGACACCTCCTTTATCTAATGCCAGTTTATTTGTTTATGATTGCAAGCTAAAGCAAGTTTTCAGCAAGCAAGTTTTTAGTAAAATGCAAATCACTAACTAAGGGAGATAAAAATGGCTTTTAAGTTTAAAGAAAAATACGGCAATTTCATTGGTGGTAAGTGGGTTGATCCAGTAGATGGACAGTATTTTGACAACACATCACCAGTTAATGGCAAGATTTTATGCCAAATTCCACGCTCTAACGAAAAAGATATTGAGTTAGCGCTTGATGCAGCACATGCCGCAAAGGACGCTTGGGCAGCAACCAGCGTTACTGAGCGCTCTAACCTCTTGAACAAAATAGCACAAGTTATGGAAGATAATTTACCGCTATTGGCAGAGGCTGAAACTTGGGATAATGGCAAACCAATTCGTGAAACTACCGCGGCCGATATTCCACTCGCAGTTGATCATTTCCGATATTTTGCCTCTATTATTCGGGCGCAAGAAGGCTCAATAAGTGAGCTGGATAGTGATACTGTTGCTTATCATTTCCATGAGCCACTTGGTGTAGTTGGGCAGATTATTCCTTGGAATTTCCCAATTCTTATGGCAGCGTGGAAACTTCCGCCAGCGTTAGTTACAGGTAATTGCGTGGTGTTAAAACCTGCCGAGCAAACCCCAGCCTCCATTCTTGTAATGATGGAGTTGATTGCTGATATTTTACCAGCTGGTGTTTTAAACATTGTCAATGGATATGGGCTTGAAGCTGGTAAACCTTTAGCGACAAGTAAGCGTATTGCCAAAATCGCCTTTACGGGGGAAACAACAACTGGGCGTTTGATTATGCAATATGCTACGCAAAATCTCATTCCCAGCACGCTGGAATTAGGCGGAAAATCACCTAATATTTTCTTCTCTGATGTTATGCGAGAAGATGATAGTTATCTTGATAAAGCAATTGAAGGTTTTGTGTTATTTGCCTTTAATCAGGGTGAAGTTTGCACCTGTCCTTCTCGTGCGCTTATTCAAGAAGATATTTACGAGGAGTTTATGGCTCGATGCCTAGAGCGCACAAAAGCGATTATTCAAGGTGATCCGTTAGACTTTAACACAATGGTTGGCGCGCAGGCCTCAAGTGAGCAGCAAGAGAAAATCCTTTCTTATTTTGATATTGGTCGAAAAGAAGGTGCTGAAGTTCTTATAGGTGGTGAGGCACTAGAGTTAGAGGGTGATTTAAGCGGTGGCTATTATATCAAGCCAACTATCTTTAAGGGTGATAATTCGATGCGGGTTTTCCAAGAAGAAATTTTTGGCCCTGTTGTTTCTGTCACTACTTTTAAAACAGATGAAGAGGCGCTAGAAATTGCCAATGACACGCTGTATGGGCTTGGTGCTGGTGTTTGGAGCCGTGATATAAACCGATGCTATCGTTTTGGTCGTGCAATTAAAGCTGGCCGTGTGTGGACAAATTGCTATCACGCATATCCTGCTCATGCGACATTTGGCGGTTACAAGCAATCTGGCATCGGGCGTGAAAATCACCTACAAATGTTAAATCATTATCAGCAAACCAAAAATTTATTGGTAAGCTATAGCCCAAATAAACTTGGCTTTTTTTGATATTAAATAGGCTTATGTAATATAGGGCGCACCTATTAGGTGCGCCCTTTTTGCGGTATTCTCTTGATGTTTATAGCATATCAGACACGCTTATTCACTGTAGCGTTTTTGCGTGTATTTTAATGCTAAAATTCTAACTATCCAAAAAACTCCTTAGCTTACGGCTTCTACTTGGATGTTTTAGTTTACGCAGGGCTTTTGCTTCAATTTGTCTAATACGCTCGCGTGTTACGTTAAATTGTTGGCCTACTTCTTCCAATGTGTGATCGGTGTTCATGCCGATACCAAAGCGCATTCTAAGCACTCTTTCTTCACGCGGGGTAAGGGAGGCAAGCACCCTTGTTGTCGTTTCTCGCAAGTTAGATTGAATAGCACTATCAATAGGTTGCTGGGTATTTGAATCTGGAATAAAATCACCAAGATTACTATCTTCTTCATCGCCAATTGGCGTTTCAAGTGAAATAGGCTCTTTTGCAATTTTTAGAACTTTACGCACTTTATCAAGCGGCATTTGCAACTTGGTGCTTAGCTCTTCTGGTGTTGGCTCACGGCCAATTTCGTGTAGCATCTGACGTGATGTGCGCACGATTTTATTGATAGTTTCAATCATGTGAACAGGAATGCGAATTGTGCGTGCCTGATCTGCAATAGAGCGAGTAATCGCCTGACGTATCCACCATGTTGCATAGGTTGAGAATTTATAACCACGGCGATACTCAAATTTATCAACCGCCTTCATCAAGCCGATATTGCCCTCTTGAATAAGATCAAGGAATTGTAGACCTCGGTTGGTGTATTTTTTAGCGATTGAGATAACCAAACGCAGGTTAGCCTCTACCATTTCTTTTTTAGCAATAGCTGCTTCTCGCTCGCCCTTTTGCACCTTATTGACCAACACTCTATATTGACCAATATCAAGCCCAGTCTCTGTTGCAAGATCATGAATTTCAGCGCGCAAATCTTCAATAGTGTCATATTCACGTTTTACAAATTCGTCCCAGCCAGCATCTTCTAGCTTTGCGACTTTATTAGTCCACTCTGGGTCTAATTCGCTACCATAATAAGCCTTTAAAAACACTTCTCTTTTGATGCCATAATTTCCTGCAAGGCGTAACAGCTTACCCTCAACCCGCATCAATTTTTTATTGATGTGATAAAGTTGCTCTACAAGGCTTTCGATACGTGAATTATTAAGAGCTAGAGACTTTACATGCACAATAACATCATCATGCCATTTGGCTAATTTTTTGACCTCAGATGCTTTTAGATCGATAGCACCTAATTTATCCACCGTGTGCTGATCTTGCAATTTACGCATCTTGGTATAGATTTTTGCAATAGCATCAAAAGTTTCAACGACCTGCGGCTTAAGTTCCGCCTCCATCGCTGAAATTGATAGGTTAGCTTCATATTCTTCTTCATCTTCTTCATCAATTGCATCTTTAGCAGATTGCGTAAGCTCACCATCAGCATTCACAATTCCCTCGCCAATTGCATTGCTTCTTGCAATAGCAGGAGTAATCACCTGCGCAATTGGGGTAATAAGCTCGCCATTTTCATCTCTTGGGCCATTAGGATTAACTGGCGCAACAATTTGCTTGGCATCGGGCCCAGCATAAGTTGCATCAAGGTCAATAATATCACGAAGTAAAATCTCATCTTCATTTAGCTGGTCGCGCCAAATAATAATCGCTTGAAATGTAAGTGAGCTTTCACAAAGGCCATCAATCATAGTCTCACGACCAGCCTCTATACGTTTAGCAATTGCAATTTCGCCTTCGCGTGATAGCAATTCAACTGTTCCCATTTCACGCAAATACATGCGCACAGGATCATCGGTTCTGTCTGAGCCAGCGCGAGCATTTGAGTTTGTAGCAACCGCTGTTCCTCTTGCAGTGGCAACCGCTTTACTTTTTGCTGGCCCTTCTTTTGCTGGCTCGCTCTCTTCATCATCTTCTTCGTCAATGACATTGATGCCCATATCAGAAAATAATGACATAATATCTTCTATCTGCTCAGATGAAACTTCTTCACTAGGCAGCACTTTATTTATTTCTTCGTAAGTAACCACACCGCGTTTTTTTGCAGTTCTAACTAATCTTTTTACTGCAGCATCAGATAAATCATGAACTGGCGCTTCGCTTGTAGCCTTTGCTTCGCTTGTCGCTTTTGTAACTTTTTCATTTTCACCGACTTTAGTTTCTTCTTGCAACTTTTCTTTTTTTACCTGTTTTTTCTTTGCAGGTGCTTTTGCTTTAGTAGATTTTGCCTTGGTGGCCATGTGTTTCTCCGAAATAGCATTATTGCGTGCTAAGTTTTTCTTATAAATGCCACAAATATAGGAAAGTTTGAGTTAACGAATGAAAACTTATTTCATTGTGCCTTACTCGCTACACTAAAAGCACAGCTAAACTCAATCAAATAATGATTAAAAACTAGCACTTGTGCGTCCAGATAACGAACCAAAGCCCTCAATCAATGCCTCTGTGCCATCAATGCTGGTAATTTGATTCTGAATGTCACGCAGCTTTTCGAGGTTTTCTTCGCTTAAGTCATCGCCTAGCGCTATTTCTGCTGCTTTAAGCTCTTTATTTAGTGCAACTGATTTGTAATGCAAGGCCAAAGCGTGTTTTAATCCAGTTTCAGCGTCAGTTTTTGCAATTTTTTCTTCAATTTGCCATATTCCTTGCTTGTTTAGATATTCTTGCATATTTTTGAGCAATTCACCAAAATCTTTAGCGATAAGCTTTTCTTTAAGCTGTTTTGAGGAAATTTCATAATCAACAGAAACAATATCAATTATCAAACTAAGTAATTGGCGTGATTTTTGACTAGTAAAGTCAAGTTCGGCCATAGTCTCCATTCTATCTTCCATCAAATTTGGATGATTAACCAATGAAACTAAAATCAAAGCCTCACGCGCGCTTAATCCTGATGAAAAATCAGATTTTAATAAGCGTGAATTTTTTAAAGCATCACTAACTGAAAGAGGGGAAGTGTGTCGGCCTGTTTTTGAGCCATATTGTTTTTGGCCATATTGTTGTTTGTTGCCCTTTGAATATCTATCATTAACTGGTGCGAATAATTTATGCAATTTCTCATCAAATGCCTGAACATAATGACGACGCACACTTTGATCGCCAATTGAATTTGCCCTTTGGCGTAACCGCATCTCAAGTGCCGCGCGTGCCTCTGGTGTTTGCGGCAAAACGCCAGCACTTTCAATTCCAAAAACCATCTCTGATAAAGCAAGCGCATCATCAATAACTTTTGCAAAAGCATCGCGACCACTTTTCTTAATAATATCATCAGGGTCTTGCCCCTTTGGCAATCTTGCAATTCTTACAGAAAACCCCGGTTTTAGATTTGGCAAAATAGTATCAACCGCTCGAATTGCTGCTTTTTTTCCTGCCTCATCTCCATCAAAACAAAGCACTGGCACATCTGCCATTCGCCAAAGTAAAGCAATATGATCTTGCGTGAGCGCAGTGCCTAGCGGGGCAACGCTTGCCTCAAAACCAGCACTAACCATTGAAATAACATCGGTATAGCCCTCTACTACAATAAGGTTTTTTCCATCATGGGCGGCTTGTCGCGCACCCTGACCATTATAAAGAGTTTTCCTTTTATGAAAAAGCTCTGTTTCTGGCGAATTAAGATATTTCGCTGGCACATCAGGTGAAAGCGCACGCCCTCCAAAGGCAATGATTTTACCACGAAAATCAGCAATAGGAAAAATCACCCGATCACGAAATCTATCATAAGGCACAGCAATATTTTCGCCATGCACCACTAGGCCAGCCCCAATCATCTCTTCAGCTGAAACACCATTTGCCGCCAAATGCTCTTTCAGTCCATTGCGGCTTTGGGGAGCAAAACCAATACGAAATTTGCTTTGCATTGTTGGTGTGATATTGCGCTCATGCAAATAACCACGCGCTTTTGCACCAATATTTGCGCTCAAAGCTGCCTCAAAATATTTTGCTGCCAATTCCATCACATCATAAAGCGAGCGGCGTTGCTTTTCGCGCTTTTCCACTCTTTCATCACGCTTAGGCATTGGCACGCCTGCAAGGTTAGCCAATTTTTCAACCGCTTCAGGAAAACTCATGCCTGTTCTCTCGGTTAAAAAGCGAAAATGATCTCCCGATGCCTCGCATGAAAAACAATGATAGCGACCCCGCCTGTCATCAGCATGAAATGATGGGGTTTTTTCACTATGAAATGGACAGCAAGCCCACATATCGCCCTTAGCTGGCTGGCTTTTGCGCTTATCCCATAGCACATGCTCACCTACCACTTGTGTGATAGGCAATTTATTTCTTATTTCATCTAAAAAGCTATCAGAAAATCGCATGGCTTTTCTTAACTCATCATAGACTTGAATCGCAATAGTTTTACTTTATTTGTTTTGCTCCCGCTACTTTATGCGGCCTTCACCCAGAGCTATCCTGTCACCCTGAACGAAGTGAAAGATCTTATACCACAAAGCAAGATGCTGCAAATTCGCAAGATCCTTCACTTCGTTCAGGATTGTAAGTGACACTCCTCTGTTAACCTATTTCAGGGCCTGACATGGTGGGGTGGGGGTTAAAGCATAAAGTGGGTGGGAACTAAATAAAACCTATTTCTTCAACACATCAGGCCAATTTTTATCAGCTTTTTCTATATTTTTAGCCATTTTTTTACGCCAAGTTTTGCGCACACCTAATGAGAAGTTTAGATATAATTTATCATCAACAATGCTAAACGCCTCTGGCACTGTCGGTGCTATATATCCACGACTAACAGCATAAGCACAATATCCGCCATATTGCGGTGCATATTTTTCTGGCGATGCAACAAACATCTCTTTATTTTCATCAGAAGAAAAATGCCAAATAGCGCCTTTCCATTCAAAAGAAAATTCGTCACTGCCCTTAACTGGCTTATTATGTAAAAAATAAGCTACAGGATCATAGCCATTGATTGCTATATTG
>JALSJY010000222.1 GCA_026989045.1 Hyphomicrobiales bacterium
AAATGAAGATAAATTAGCTCTACATCGCTTTAAGGCCGATGAATCTTATCTCATTGGTGAAGGGCGCGGGCCAGTTGAGGCCTATTTGCAGATAGATGAATATATACGCATTGCCAAAGCCTCTGGCGCTGATGCCATTCACCCTGGTTATGGCCTGCTTAGTGAAAGCCCCGAATTTGTTGATGCTTGTGAAAAAGCGGGCATTATATTCATTGGCCCAAAAGCAAAAACCATGCGCGACCTTGGCAATAAAGTTGCCGCCCGTAACATGGCAGTAAAATGCAATGTGCCAGTTGTGCCGGCAACCAAACCTTTGCCTAACGATATAGAGCAAGTTGCCCAAATGGCCTCCGATATTGGCTATCCGCTAATGTTAAAAGCCTCTTGGGGTGGTGGCGGGCGTGGTATGCGGCGTATTCATAACGAAAAAGAATTACGCCAAGAAGTGCCAGAGGGAAAACGCGAGGCAAAAGCTGCCTTTGGTAAAGATGAGATGTATCTTGAAAAATTGATTGAACATGCTCGTCATGTTGAAGTGCAATTGCTTGGTGATAAACATGGTAATTTGGTGCATTTATTTGAGCGTGATTGCTCGGTGCAGCGACGCAATCAAAAAGTAGTTGAACGCGCCCCTGCCCCTTATCTTGATGATAAGGTTCGCAAAAAGCTAACCGATGCTGCTTTGCGACTTGGCAAGGGAGCAAATTATCTTTGCGCTGGAACTGTTGAATTTTTAATGGATGCAGATAGTGATGAATTTTATTTTATTGAAGTAAATCCGCGCATTCAGGTTGAGCATACCGTAACTGAAGAAGTTACGGGTATTGATATTGTTAAGGGTCAAATTCATGTCATGAATGGCGAAAAAATCGGCACTAAACAAAGCGGCGTGCCAGCGCAAAAAGACATTAAGTTAAACGGCCATGCCCTACAATGCCGCATTACAACAGAAGACCCAGAGCAGAATTTTATTCCAGATTATGGTCGCATCACTGCCTATCGTGGAGCAACTGGTTTTGGCGTTCGTCTTGATGGCGGCACGGCCTATTCTGGCGCAATCATCACCCGTTTTTATGACCCATTGCTAGAGAAATTAACCTGCTGGGCACCTGATGCTGATGAGGCAATTAAACGCATGGATAGAGCTTTGCGCGAATTTCGTATCCGAGGTGTATCAACCAATCTTGTGTTTTTAGAAAATATTATTGGCCATGAAAAATTTCTCAATAATACATATACAACCCGCTTTCTAGATAATAGTCCTGAATTATTTAACATACCAAAACGCCGTGATAGAGCGACAAAACTCCTAACCTTTATCGCTGATGTTAGCGTTAATGGCCATCCTGATGTAAAGGGCAGAGCCAAGCCGCCACTAGATGCCCATGCACCTGTTGTGCCGCAATTTGAGCAAGCAAGAACATTAGATGGCTCAGCGCAAATTTTACAGCGTGATGGTGCTAAAGGCTTGGCCAATTGGGTTAAAAGCCAAAAACAAGTTTTATTTACCGATACAAGCATGCGCGATGCTCACCAATCATTGCTTGCAACCCGTATGCGCACTTTTGACATTGCTGGCATTGCTAATGCTTATTCAAAGGCAATGCCAAATCTATTTTCGCTTGAATGTTGGGGTGGGGCAACTTTTGATGTTTCTATGCGGTTTTTAAATGAAGACCCATGGGAGCGTTTAGCAAAGGTAAAACAGGGCGCACCCAATATTTTAACGCAAATGTTATTGCGTGGCTCAAACGGGGTTGGTTACACCAATTATGCTGACAATGTTGTAGCTTATTTCGTCAAGCAGGCCGCAAAGGGCGGAGTTGATGTTTTTCGTGTATTTGATTGCCTAAATTGGGTTGAAAATATGCGCGTCTCAATGGACGCAGTGATTGAAAGCGGCAAAGTTTGCGAGGGTGTGCTTTGTTATACTGGTGATATGCTTGATGATGAGCCAGGTAAATATGAACTGAAATATTATGTCGCATTGGCTAAGGAATTAGAAGCAGCAGGGGCTCATATTCTTTGCATAAAAGATATGGCTGGCCTGATGAAACCAGCGGCTGCTAAAAAACTTATCTCAACATTAAAACAAGAAGTTTCCTTGCCATTGCACTTTCACACCCATGATACATCTGGGGCAGCGGCCGCAACCGTTTTAGCTGCATGTGAGGCTGGAGTTGATATTGTTGATGCAGCTATGGACGCTATGAGCGGGGCTACTTCTCAGCCATGTTTTGGCTCAATTGTTGCAGCGCTACAAGATAGCAATCGTGACCCAAAATTTAAACCTGAAACTATAAGAAAAATCTCATTTTATTGGGAAAGTGTCCGCAATCAATATCGTGCTTTTGAAAGTGATTTACGCTTTGGGGCATCAGAAGTTTATCTGCACGAAATGCCCGGCGGACAATTTACCAATCTAAAAGAACAAGCGCGCTCGATGGGTTTAGAAAGCCGCTGGCACGAAGTTGCAAAAACCTATGCTGATGTAAATCAGATGTTTGGCGATATTGTAAAAGTTACTCCAAGTTCAAAAGTAGTTGGTGATATGGCGCTTTCTATGGTTTCTTCTGGCCTTTCTCGCGCTGATGTTGAAGATGAAGAAAGAGAAGTTTCTTTTCCTGATTCAGTGGTTGGATTTTTTGCAGGTGATCTTGGTCAGCCGCCAAATGGATTTCCAAAAAAATTACAGGCAAAAGTATTAAAAGGCAAAAAGGCAAGATCAACCCGACCAGGTGCAGACTTGCCGGCGGTGGATTTAGAGCAGAGCCGCAAAAAAATCAGTGCTGAGCTGGATATGAAAATTGATGATTTTCAACTTGCTTCATATTTAATGTATCCAAAAGTCTTTAGTGAATTTGCTAAAAGCCAAAAACTATATGGTCCTACTTCTGTTTTACCAACCCCAGTTTATTTTTATGGGCTGCAATCTGGCGGTGAAATTATGGCTGACCTAAATAAGGGTGTAACATTGGTTATTAGAATGTTGGGACAATCAAAAACTAATGATAAGGGTCAAGTAAGGGTATTTTTTGAACTAAATGGCCAACCCCGCTCAGCGTGGGTTCCTGATCGAAAGAATGCTGATAAAATTGTGGTGCGCCCTAAAGCAGAAATTGACAATGAAAAACATGTTGGCGCTCCAATGCCAGGGGTGATCTCTACTTTGGCAGTTAAACTTGGGCAGAAGGTTAAAGCTGGCGATGTCTTGCTTTCAATCGAGGCTATGAAAATGGAAACTGCAATTCATGCGCAAAATGATGGCGTGGTTGCGCAGGTTTTGGTTAGCCCAGGCGATCAAATTGATGCAAAAGACTTGTTGGTAAGCTTTGAATAAAGTGAAGCATTTTTGTTAAAAAACTCTAAAGGCGGCGAGATGTGCCGTCTATTGTCGCACCATCATCATCAAAATCACTTTGAGGTGAGGGTTTTTGCTGTTTAGAGAAAATCTCACGAGGCAGTTTTCCAACAATCCAATTCATCGCAATAGCAACCAATAAAACATCGTCAACTATTCCCAATCCAACTAGAAAATCTGGCAATAAGTCAATGGGAGAGATAACATAAGCAACTACACTAAGCATCAACACTTTGAGATAAAGTGGAGTAGCTGGGTGCCAAAAAGCATGCCAAAGTATAATTATCTGGTGCTTAAGTGTAAGTAAACGTGCTAAAATACGATTCATGCCTATATATTTAAGCAATATTTATTATTTTTCAAGCGATGAGCTTTTTTAACATGTTATTTCTGAACTATATAAGTTAGAGATTATCTATATTTAATTTTGGCGGCTTGTGTTTTGCAAAAAAGAAAAAAAACAATTGGTGTAAATGTTGGTAATGTTATGATTGGCGGTGGTGCGCCGGTTGTTGTGCAGTCAATGACCAATACCGACACTGCCGATATTGATGCAACCGTAAAGCAGGTGAAAGAATTAGTAAGCGCTGGCTCAGAAATTGTGCGCATTACTGTTGATAAAGACGATGCGGCTCGCTCAGTCCCCTATATTCGTGATGAGCTTGATAAAGCTGGAATAGATGTGCCTTTAGTTGGTGATTTTCATTATATCGGCCACAAGCTTTTAACTAAATTTCCAGATTGCGCTAAGGCTCTTGCAAAATATCGCATCAACCCAGGTAATGTTGGCTTTAAGGCCAAGCGCGACAAACAATTTACTCAGTTAATTGAATTGGCAATAAAATATGACAAGGCGGTGCGTATTGGGGTGAATTGGGGATCGCTTGATGAAGAACTTTTAACCAAATTGATGGACGAGAATAATTCACGCACAAAGCCATTTTCTGCCGCTCATATCATGCGTGAGACAATTATTTCTTCAGCGTTGTTAAGCGCTAAGCGAGCCGAGGAAATTGGGCTTGGCCGCAATAGGATAATTCTTTCGACCAAAACTTCTGAAGTGCAGAATTTAATAAAAATCTATCAGGATTTATCAACACGCTCAGATTATGCTTTGCATCTTGGCCTGACTGAAGCTGGCATGGGAAGCAAGGGAATTGTTGCCTCAAGTGCCGCAATGGGAATTTTATTACAACAGGGAATTGGCGATACAATTCGTATTTCTTTAACTCCAGAGCCAAATGGAGATCGCACTAAAGAAGTGAAAGTTGCGCAACAATTATTGCAAAGCATGGGGTTTCGTCAATTTGTGCCAGTTGTTGCGGCATGCCCTGGTTGTGGCCGCACCACCTCAAATGTTTTTCAGGTTTTAGCGCGTGAAATAGAAGATCATTTAATTGCCTCCATGCCTAAATGGAGAGATAAATATGTCGGAGTTGAAAATTTAACTGTAGCCGTAATGGGCTGTATTGTTAACGGGCCAGGGGAGAGCAAGCACGCCGACATTGGCATTTCACTACCTGGAACAGGGGAAACTCCTGCGGCTCCTGTCTATATTGAGGGGAAAAAAGCTGCCACCCTTCGTGGTGATGATATTGCTGAACAGTTTAAAAAAATGCTGGCTGAATATATCAAAAACCGTTTTGGCACTTAGTTTTTTCGCGCACCAAAAAACAGCACAATCTCTTTTAAGCCATTAGCTTTTTTTCCAAAAGGCTCTAATGCGATTATCGCTTGTTCAATTATTTCATCAAGCTGGGTTTTTGCTTCTTTTAAGCCAATTAAAGATATTAGGGTTGATTTACCTCTGCCAGCGTCTTTGCCTGTGGCTTTGCCCATTTGTTTTTCGCTTGCGGTTTCATCTAATATATCATCGGCAAGTTGAAAGGCGCGCCCTGCCAATTGTCCATATTTGCTAAGTGTAAAAATTTCTTTTTCATCAGCTTGGCCAATTATTGCGCCCATTCTAACGCTAGCTAAAATTAGCGCACCAGTTTTCATAGCAGAAATATTGGCTATTTCATCTTTATTTAAATTTTTATTCTCGCCCAGCAAATCAAACATCTGCCCGCCAACCATGCCACCAGCTCCAGCATTTTTTGCTAATTCAATAATCAAATTATTGCGTAATTGCGCAGAATAATCTTCACTTTTAACCAAAATCTCAAACGCTAAAGTCAACAGATTATCTCCTGCTAAAATTGCAGTTGCCTCATCAAATTTTTTGTGAACACTTGGTTTGCCTCGGCGCAAATCATCATCGTCCATACAGGGTAAATCATCATGAATAAGCGAATAACAATGTATCATTTCAATGGCCAAACCAGCATCTATAGTGGTTTTGGCAGGGATATTAAAAATTTTTGCACTTTGTGATAATAAAAATGGACGCAAGCGCTTGCCCCCATTCAAACTGCCATAGCGCATTGCCTTTATAAGTTTTTCTGGCGCAATATCTGGCGAATTTAAGAAATTGGGGCTAAGCGCTTTATCAAGCGCATTGTTAATTTCTAAGCCATATAAAGACAGGTTTTTTTCAAAATCACTCATATTTAATTATTTATCGCAATTGAAATATTTATCAAACATTATATTTTTAGCAATATTTAGGGTTAGTCCAAAATTTATACTAGCCAAACAGCATTTCAATATGTATAACCCGCTTCAAATCATAATAAAATTGGGCATTTTAAAAAAGAGATGCCTTAAAAACTAAGATGGAGTTGCACTATGGCTGTGCCAAAGAGAAAAACCACCCCAATGAAGCGCGGTATGCGCCGCTCTGTTGATGCCCTTAAAGCAAAGGCGTATGTGGAAGACAAAGATAGTGGCGAATTGCGCCGCCCACATCATATTGACCTAAAAAGCGGTATGTATCGCGGCCGTCAGGTTTTAGAAGTTAAATAATTTTGCTTTTATAGATATATTTATGCGGCCAATTCTTTGAGTTGGCCGTTTTATTTTGTATATATTTTGAATTTTTAAGCTTAAAACGCTAGTTTTAGGCGCTAAAAGACTGATGCCAGCCAGCTGGAATACGCTTTTGGGTAATTTTTGCACCTTGTTGATAGGCATTTATAGGCTCATTGATGGGCTGGTTATTAGCCATAGGGGTTTTTATCTGCGCCTTAAGATCAACCATCATGTGGGTCATAAGCGAAGCAGGCATAACAAATGGCTTAACATAGCGACGATCACTTTTACGTCGATCATGTGCATTATGATTTTTTACTATTATAAGATTTTTTGCCATTTTACTCACCGCCCTAAAATCTAAATTACTTAGATATTATTTAGCGCTATTATATAGCAAAATTAAGTCTTTGTTAGTATTTTGTTAGGATATTGTTAACGGCTTAGCTTGAAGATTATCAAAAAACATCTTTTGCCTTGCGTAAAGCCGCAAAAACCTCAATTGGATCATCACTAGAAATTCCCACTCTGGCAGCAATAGTTTTATCCTCACAGCGTAAAAAGGGATTGCATGCCTTTTCATCAGCAAGCCTAACGGGAATTGTAAATTCACCATTAGCTAATTGCTCATCAATCTCTATTTGGCGTTGTTTAAGATATTTATTATCAGGATCAATATAACGGGCAAATTTTGCATTTGCTCTTGAATATTCATGCCCGCAATATATTTTTGTTTCATTTGGTAATTGGCTTATTCTTTTAAGACCCTGCCACATTATTTTTGCATCGCCTTCAAACATTCGCCCACAACCAAGGCTAAATAAGGCATCGCCGCAAAAAAGATTTTTACCTTCTGGTTCAAAATAAGAAATATGACCAAGCGTATGACCAGCTGTTTCAATAATATCAAATTCAGTTGTGCCAAACATAATTTTATCTCCCCCCTTTACTAGCACATCTAAACCATCAGTTTTATCTTTTTCGGCAAATGATCCTGTGACCTTTGCATTAAATTTTTCCTTTAATGGTAAAAGGCCATCGGTGTGATCCCAATGATGATGGGTGATAAAAATATCGGTTAATTCCCAATTTCTTCGTTTTAGTGCGGCAATAATGACCTTTTCATCGCCTGCATCAATTGTGGCAGTTGCCCCAGTTTCTTCATCATGAAGTAAAAAGCCAAAATTATCTTCAAAATATTTAAAAATATCAATCAATATTGCCATTTTGCTCTCCTTTTAGCTAGATATATTTTATTTAAGCAATAAAATATCCTATAGTGCAAATATGACACCAGATATAAAACAAATGCTTGCCTTTTATAACTCTCCTTTAGGAGTAAAAACTCGCACCCTTTTACAAAAACAAATAAATATGCTTAGTCCTGATGTTAGAGGTCAAAATATTTTAGGGCTTGGTTTTACTTCTCCATATTTACGACCACTTTATAAAAAAGCACAGCGCACTATTCTTGCTATGTCGGCGAGAATGGGTCCAAAAGCTTGGCCAAATAATGCTCCAAACTGCACTATTCTTTGTGACCCACAAGAGTTGCCAATAAGCGACGCTTCAATTGATCTAATAATTGCTGTACATAGTTTTGAATATGTAAATGATAGTGAAGATTTAATGCGCGAGTTATGGCGAATTGCAGCTCCCAATGCTCAAATTATTGTAATTGTGCCACGTAGGCACGGTATTTGGGCACAACGAGATAACACTCCCCTTGGTTTTGGTCACCCCTATTCACGCTCCCAACTTGATAAGCTATTAAATGAGCATAACTTTATTCCTCAAGTTTGGAGCGAAGCATTATATTTACCACCGTCAAATTTACCTCTTTTATTAAAATCTAGCAATCTTTTTGAAAAAGGGGGAAGAGTTTTTGGTGCAACGTTTGCATCTATAATGTGCGTAAGAGCAAAAAAACAATTATTTCCTGCTGTCCCAAGGCGTAAAAGAAAACAACGTCTTGTAAGAATTCCAATATTAGCGCCGCAAGCAGCAATGAAATTGCCAAAAACAATAAATCCAAAAAATTTTTGCGAATGAAAAGCTTTCTTTGCACTTTTGATAAGTTTTGATTAATGATATTATTGAGTAAATTCTGTATTAAAGAAGAAAATTTTATGAGTGTTTTGCCTAAACCACAATCTGGTATTTTAAAAATACATAATTATGTCCCTGGGCGCAACAAAGCCCCATCTGGCATAAAAACTATTAAACTTTCATCAAATGAAAGCCCGCTTGGTGCTAGCCCAAAAGCAATTGCGGCTTATAAAAATGCTGCTGATAATTTGGCAATTTATCCTGATGCCAGCTCAAATGAATTGCGCCAAGCATTAGCAAAAAAACATGATTTAGATGCAAAAAACATTATCATTGGTGCGGGATCAGATGAATTATTGCATCTTTTAGCGCAAATATATTTGGGTGAAGGTGATGAGGCAATAGTTTCTGAGTTTGGCTTTTTAGTCTATCCAATCATTACCAGAGGTGCTAGCGCGACACCTGTTTTTGCTAAATCAAATGATTATCACACCGATGTTGATGCAATATTAGCTAGCGTAAGCGAAAACACAAAAATTGTATTTTTAGATAATCCAAATAATCCAACTGGTACATATTTAAACGCTGCTGAGTTAAGGCGGCTTCATGCTGGTTTGCGCCCAGATATTTTATTGGTGATTGATAGTGCCTATGCTGAATATGTGAATGCCGATGATTATGATGCTGGAATTGAGTTGGCACAAACCACAGATAATACTGTTATGGTGAGGACGTTTTCAAAAATTGGGCTAGCTGCCTTGAGGCTTGGCTGGCTTTATGGCTCAGATCATATTATTGATGCTGTCAATAAGTTGCGTGGCCCTTTTAACGTTAATATGGCTGCGCAAGCGGCGGGGGTGGCAGCACTTGGTGATGAGGAATTTACAAAAAAACTAGTGGTAAATAACACAAAATGGCGCGATTGGTTGAGTAATGAACTCAAAGGCAATTCTTTAAAAATTTTACCATCACAGGCTAATTTTATTACAGTAATTTTTCCTGATGATACAAATTTTTCTGCTAAAAAGGCTGATGAAATTTTGTTAAAATACGGTCTAGTTACCCGCCACCTAGATGCCTATGCAATGCCCAATGCTTTGCGAATTTCTATTGGCACAGAGCAAGCAATGATTGCGGTTGCAAAACAGCTGAAAATATTTATGGGGCGAAATAGTAATGAATAACATGATGTTTAACAAAATTGCACTGATAGGCATTGGTCTTATCGGCTCATCTATTGCTTTGGCCGCACGCAAAAAAAACTTGTGTAAACATATAGCAATTGCAACCCGCAAAGAAGAAACTCTTAAAGAGGCGCAAGAGCTAAATTTAGGGGATTCATATTTTATAGATGCAAATCAGGCTATAAAAGATGCTGACTTAATCATTCTTTGCACCCCTGTAGGGGCGTTTGAAAATATTTTGAAAACCATTGCCCCCCAAATTAAACAGGGCGCTATTATTTCAGATGTTGGCTCAGTTAAAGGGCATGTGTTAGAAACACTCTCTCCTTTAATACCAAAGGGAGTGCATTTTATCCCCGCTCACCCAATGGCTGGCACCGAATATTCTGGCCCAAGTGCTGGTTTTCCTTCACTATTTGAAGGGCGCTGGTGCATGTTAACTCCAGATGAAGAGACAAGCGAAAATGCTGTAGAAAAATTATCGCAATTTTGGC
>JALSJY010000223.1 GCA_026989045.1 Hyphomicrobiales bacterium
ACTTTGTTTCAGGCAAAGAGGCTACAAACTAATATCATCCGTGATATGCGGCAACCGTCTTTAAGACTGAAAAGCCATAAAGCGCATCAAATCCTTTTTCTCGCCCATGACCTGATTTACCAACTCCACCAAAGGGTAATTCCACCCCACCGCCAGCGCCATAATTATTGATAAACACCTGCCCCGCACGAATTGCTTTTGCTAAACGCATTTGACGTGAGCCATCACTGCTCCATACACCAGCCACCAATCCATATTCAGTGCCGTTAGCTATTTTTATCGCCTCTTCTTCAGTTTCAAACCTTATCACCACCTGCACAGGGCCAAAAATTTCACTTTGTGCCAACACATGAGAGGCATCAACTCCAGCAATTAGAACTGGCTCAACATAATGCCCACCCTTTGGCGCATCTGGTGATATTTTCCCCCTAGCTACAACATGAGCATCACCCTCAATCTGCTCTAAGAACCCTTTCACAATAGATTTTTGGCGAGCAGAAATTAGTGGGCCAATATCTAAATCTTTTTGCGCATCGCCAACAACTAACTCTTCATAGCGAGCCTTCATTTTTGCCAGCAATTTATCATAAACTCCTGCTTGGACCAAAACACGTGAACCAGCAGAGCAGGTCTGCCCACCATTCTGCACTCCTGCATTTATTAAAAATGGCAAAGCCGCATCTAAATTTGCATCATCAAATACTATCTGTGGAGATTTTCCGCCTAATTCTAGCGTAACAGGCACAATATTTTGTGCCGCCGCAGACTGCACCAAAGCACCAACACCAACCGAGCCAGTAAACGAGATATGATTAACCCCATTATGAGCGCTTAAAGCCGCCCCTGCCTCTTCGCCTAACCCAGGCACAACATTTAGCACCCCCTTAGGTAAACCAGCCTGATGCGCCAAATCAGCAAAAGCTAAAGCAGTTAAACACGCCTCCTCTGCTGGCTTTAACACCGCCGCATTTCCCATAGCTAAAGCTGCACCAATTGAGCGGCCAATAATTTGCATTGGATAATTCCACGGCACAATATGCCCCGTCACTCCATGCGGCTCACGCATTGTATAAACAGTATAGCCATCAAGATAAGGAATAGTCTCGCCCATCACCTTATCAGCCGCACCGCCATAAAATTCCATATATCGAGCCATAGCAATTGCATCAGCCCTTGCCTGCTTAAGTGGTTTGCCAACGTCTTTTGCTTCAAGCTCTGCTAACTCATCAGTTTTTTCAAGCGCAAGCTGGCCGATTTTAGTTAAAATCCGCCCTCGCTCAAAAGCTGGCATTGAACCCCATTCGCCCGCCAAAGCATTATTAGCCGCAGCAACCGCTAAATCAATGTCAGCAGAAGTGCCACGAGCAATATCACAGATTTTCTTACCATCAGAAGGATTTTCAAGAGCCAGAACTTGCCCAAGAACAGGCTTAACCCAACTCCCTGCAATAAAGCATTTATCAGTATCAAACCACATTTTATATAATCCTTACTTTGAGTTTAACAGGCCTTGGTGAATCTCTTCATTATATAAGTTTAAAAGAAAACTATCTAGACTTGAAACATAATAAACAATCAAAATTATTTCTATTGCAAAAGATATAAACATTGTATATTAGCATGCACTAATATTAAAATTTAACTAGAGATAATAATATGCAACAAATAATCCTAATCATCAGCGCTATTGCGCTTGGCCTACTGTTTGGCAATTTTACTGGCGGACTTACATTTTCTTCCTTAGTTTGTTTGGTTGCGGGTATTTTTCTCGTTACCCCTTCATTATTCAAATTCCATTTGGCAGATTTTGCTATTTTAAAAAATAACATGCCAAGCGTTTATAAAAATCTTTGGATAAATTACTTACTGATAACTGCAATTGCCCTAGCAATTGGTTATGCAACCCAAGATATTGGTATTGCAGCGGCGCTTTTTTTGCTTGCGCTTTTACCCGGTGGTGGCATGGTAATGATGTGGATCAAACAAAGTGGCGCAAATGTTAAATTAGGTTTTTTGATTTTCATGCTAAACTTAGCGCTTTTACTTCCAATTACCTTAATTTTTGGCATGTATGATAATATAGCCTTAAGCCTATTTCCAACTCCAGACCTCACAATTCCCGAGCATATGCAAGGCGTCGCGAAGAAAATTATGCCAATTGCACCATTTATGATTTTGGTAGTAATTCCATTCCTGCTTAGTCGTTTAGTGCTAAAATTCTTCCCAAAACTTGTAGATTTAACGGCAAAACATCAGCAGCTTATTTCAAAGTCTACAATGTTTGGCATTGTGCTATATCTCTTTTCTCTCTCAACAGCTCAGTTGCTCTTCCAAGTAGAAATTATGGATTTAGTTAAAGCATTTGTTGCAACTGCAATTTTTTACGCAATTGTGTTTATCATTGCTGAAAAACTCACTGACAAAACAGCAAATGGAAAATCAGTTTATTGGCACATAGCAACTCGTTACATTACTTTAGCGCTAATTATGTCTGTATTCAGCGTAGAAACTTATGGCGCAACATTCATTCTACCAATCATGATTGCCTATTTCATTCAAATAGGTTTTGCAGGATTTTTAAGCAAACGTCAGATTAAAGCTATAAAAACAACCTGATACTATTATTTATTATATAACTGCACAAAAAAACTACCCTCTCCTGAATGCGATCCACTTTCGCCTAACCCATTATCTGGAATAGGCGAAAGTGGTGAGCTGGGAGTAAGTATATCAACAGTTGCAAACATGCTTTGAAAAGACATTTCCAGCGGTTGTTGTTTTGGCTCACTTGGTGCATATCCTGATTGCGCAATTTTATCTCCACTAGAGATTTGCTGTGCGGTGAATTGCGTATCAACAGAATTGCTGGCGTGTTTTGCAATCAATGACATATAAACCTGTTTAATCGTTCTTGGCTCACCATTAGCATAAAAAATTGACTTATTTGCCTTTGCTGCACTTGGAAAGATATTAGCCGCTATTTGATCGGGATTTTTCAAACCCGCCTCAAACATTTTTTCAGCCCCCCTTGCGCCTAAAAAATGCGCTATATAAAGCTCACCAGCACTGGGCCTGCGACCAAACTTATCTTCAAGATAACGCCCATTATTACGCGTAAAAGCCGCCGCCATATCAGCAGAAATTTGCGGATCTTTTCTAAGTTCAAGAATTTCACTGCGTAATTTTGGATCACTAACCTCAAAGCGACCATTGCTATTTTGTTTTATTGCATCAGCATAATGCTGATAGCCAAGCCTGTTGCCTTCGCTTTTCATCACCTCAAACCAAGTCGCTTCAATAAATTGAAACAAGCCAGTAGCCGATGAAGTTTTTGCCTTAGCCTGAGGATTTAAACTACTCTCACGCATTGCAGTTTGCACTAAATAGTCAAAATCAACATCGCTTTTCTGCCCGGCGCTGTTAAGCACCAGAGCCAAACTAGGAGGAATAGTGATTTTCTGCACACCCATAAGCGTTTTCCAAATAAAATATATTGGCTAAACTATGCTTAACAAATCTTAAATCATTATTAAGATTAGGTTAATTCAATTATTATGTGAACTATTATTACCTTTCATAAATAAAGAGAATTACTCTCTGTCATTCTGAACGAAGTGAAGAATCTTATGCCACCAAAAAAGACTCCTCGCTACGCTCAGAGTGACAATTGACAGCTCAATATAATCGCATATTTAAATCTTCTTAAATATGAAAAAGTCATGGATTAATTCTAGATTACAATATTACTCCACCCATTCGCTAACAATATCACTTAATGCTGGGCGGTCTCTTTCCTCTAATCTGCGAGTAGCAGTGCCAATATGCACAAAGGCAACAAATTGCTCACCATCGTTAGCGCCTAGCATTTCTGCTGCCTCCTTATCATAAGCAAACCAACGCGTTACCCAATGTGCGCCATAGCCAAATGCATTAGCACCATGCACCAGATTAAGTGCAACTGCGCCAGCAGAGAGAATTTGTTCTATTTTTGCAACTTTAAAATGTTCACTGGTTTTTGATAAAACGCCAATAGTAAGCGGCGCAGGTAGGAATTGGTTTTTTTCAGTTTTTATTGCATCTTCGTCCATATCTGGATTTCTTGCCAAAGCCATTTCTGCCAGCTTCTTACCAATTATAGCTCTTGCTTGACCAGAATAAGTAATTAAACGCCAAGGCACCATTTTGGCGTGATCTGGAACACGTGTGCCAATCGTTAGAATTTCCTCTAATTCCTTGGCACTTGGCCCTGGCTCTTGCAAAAATGGCAAAGGCACAGAACGACGGGTTTTTAAATATTCAATAACTTGTTTATTTACTTGTGAATTATTTGACATTAATTTTTCCTTTTTTTCATTATGCCACATCTTTTCCCCAATCCAAGTGCAGATAGAGTATTTACCCACTATCTTTTTTCTTTATCCTTGGTTCAATTAGCCTCATGCAACGTTTATTGATTCTTTTTTTAGCTTTTTTAATGTTCTCACCACTTAGTTTGGCTTTAATTCCAAGCACAGCTTTGGCGCAAATTGTTGCACCAACCCCCTATCCACGTTTAGAACGCCCTTTAGATGAGGCTTATCAACCTACACAACCAGACCCATCACCCCAAATAGCTAGCCCAATCATTACTGGCCCAGCACAACCGCTTACTCTGGTAGCAAGAATATCTGAAACTGGTCCCATAATCAGCCAAGGCTTAGTTTGGCGAATTTTTGAAGCTGAGCCAGATGAAAATGGCAATATGATATTATTAAAAAAATCAGAACAAGCAATTGCAAAACTTTCTATTGATCAAGGAAATTACATTATCCATGCTTCTTATGGTCGCGCTCAGGCAAGCGAGACAATAAATGTTGGCAAAGAGCCCACAAATAAAACTTTAATTCTAAATTCTGGCGCCCTTAGATTAAACGCTGCTATAACAGGAGACATTTCTATACGCTCCTCTTTACTTAAATTTGATATTTCCACTTCAAGTTTAGATCCAAACGAAAGGGTGCTAATTGCAAAGGATATAAAGCCCAATAAAATTATAAATCTAAATGCTGGTAATTATTTTGTTGTCTCATATTTCGGAGAAACAAATGCAACTGTAAGCGCTGATATTAAGGTTGAACCAGGTCAAATTACCGATGCAACGCTTTTTCATCGAGCAGGTTTAGTCAGCTTTAAGCTGGTTTCAGAGGCAGGTGGGCGTGAAATTGCTGATGTTGATTGGACTATTAAAAATGCTGATAATAAAATCATACATAGTTCCATAAACGCATTCCCTTCAGCAATTTTAAGCGAAGGAGATTATGTGGTAATCGCAAAAAGAGGACAAAATGTCTATAATAGAGACTTTAGCGTCATTCCCGGCCCAGCGCGTGAAATTGAATTGCTAATCTCAGTATATTAAAAATAAAACACCATAGCTTTGAACTTATTTCAAAGCTAGGGAATAAAAATTTCATTTAAAATCATAGATTCGATTTTATTCTAAAAAAGTTTCTTAGTAATAACCATTGAAGCAGGAAAAGACAGAATTAAGCTTCCAAGAGCGCCAATAAGAAAACTCTTAATACTAACTAGACCCAAGGATGGAACTACGAGCGCAAAAACAAAATACGCTAGCATTAGCGTAGGCATCACAATTGCCACAATCATAAAAAATTTCCAATTCATTTCAATCTCCTAAATCACAAAACCAAACTCACAATATCGTGAACTAATGTTATTTTCACACAATTCTGTTTATAACTCAAGCAGGCAAGTGCAATCATCACAACAAATAGAATCAAACATATGTTCGATTATAGAACATTTTTAATGCTACAATTTGCGATAAATCAATTCTTGCAATAACAATAAAAAAGCTAATCAAGAGACTAAGTCCTACTTAACCCTAAGCCTGCCTCAAGTCGGGCGGAGTTGCCTCTTTTATGATTTCAATTATTGCCTCTTCTTTCGATTTAACGCTCTGCCCTTGTTGACCAAGCCTGCGCACTGAAACTGTGCCTTCATTCGCCTCTCGCTCGCCAACCACAAAAATTGCCGGCACTTTGGCGTGTGAATGTTCGCGAACTTTATAATTGATTTTTTCATTGCGTAAGTCGCTAATAGCCCTAATGCCTTCAGCCTTTAATTGCGCAACAAGCTCTTGAGCATAGCCATCAAATTCTGAAACAATCGGCGCAACAACAACCTGCGTTGGCGCAAGCCACATAGGCATGCGACCAGCATGATTTTCAATCAAAATTCCGATAAAACGCTCAAGCGAGCCTAAGATTGCTCGGTGCAACATAACGGGGCGCTGGCGATTGCTATCCTTATCAACATAAGAAGCATCGAGCCGCTCGGGCAACACAAAATCAAGTTGTAAAGTGCCACATTGCCACGTGCGCCCAATAGCATCTTTTAGGTGAAACTCAAGTTTGGGACCATAAAAAGCACCCTCACCTTCCACAGTTTCAAATTCACGACCCGTAGCTTTAAGCGCATCACTTAGGCTTTTTTCAGCTAAGTCCCAAATTTCATCACTTCCTGCGCGAACTTCTGGGCGAGTTGCCAGCAAAATCTTCACCTCATTAAAGCCAAGCTCTGAATATATCGAATCAAGTAAATCGCAAAAAACCTCAGTTTCGCCCTGCACTTGCTCTTCTGTGCAAAAAATATGCCCATCATCTTGGGTCATTTGCCTAACACGCATTAAACCATGTAATGCGCCATGCGCTTCGTTGCGATGACAACAGCCAAATTCAGCAAAGCGCAGCGGCAAATCACGATATGATTTAATGCCTTGATTAAATATCTGCACGTGCGCTGGGCAATTCATAGGCTTTAGTGCCATAAGTTTTGCATTACCCGAAATCACTTGTTCCTCATCTTCCATTGATGGCACTTCATCAGGAACAACAAACATATTGTCACGGAATTTTGCCCAGTGACCCGACTTTTCCCATAATTTCACGTCCATAAGTTCTGGAGTTTTTATTTCTTTATAATCTGCTGTGCTTACTTTGCGGCGAATATACTGCTCCATTGCATTATAGATTACAAAACCATTTGGGTGCCAAAAAACCGAACCTTGCGCCTCTTCTTGGAAGTGAAACAAGTCTAATTCTTTGCCTAATTTACGGTGATCTCGCTTTTCAGCTTCTGCAACCATGTGCAAATATTCATCAAGCTGCTTTTGATTTGCCCAAGCTGTGCCATAAATTCTTGAAAGCACTGCATTATTACTATCACCACGCCAATATGCGCCTGCAACTTTAGTTAGCTTAAACGCTTGACCAACATCTTTGGTTGAGCGCATATGCGGGCCAAGGCACAGGTCAAACCACTGCCCCTGTTTATAAATATTTAGATTATCACCTTCAGGAATTGCATCAATCAGCTCGCCTTTATAATGCTCGCCTTTAGCAGCAAAAACCTTTTTTGCTTCTTCTCTTGACCAAACTTCTTTGGTGAAACTAGCGCCACGTTGGATAATTTGGCTCATTTTCTTTTCAATGGCTTTTAAGTCTTCAACCGAAAAAGGCTCATCACGGGCGAAATCATAATAAAAACCATTTTCAATAACTGGGCCGATAGTCACTTGCGTTGATGGCCAAAGTTCTTGCACTGCCTCTGCTAAAACGTGAGCGCAATCATGGCGAATAAGCTCAAGCGCTGCTTCATCATCTCGCATGATAAATTCGATTAAAGCGCCATCGCTTAAAATGCTGCTTAAATCACTAAGTTCACCATTAATGCGAATTGCCACCGTCTTTTTTGCTAATGATTTGGAGATTGAATTAACAACTTCAGTTCCAGTTGCTCCCTCTTCATATTCACGAGTTGCACCATCAGGAAATTTTACACTAATCATAGACTTGCTCTCAAATTTGGAATCAAAACATTATAATCATTTATTATAGTGCTCATTAACACCAGAATAAAATTATTTCCAGCGCCCATATGTCCAAGGAGCATACCAGTGGCTATTTTTTGGTAGTTCTTTTGGCACAGGATCAAACCCGTCTGTTCCGTTTGGGCGACATCTTACAATACGCGATAGTCCTATCCAGCCACCTGGCCAAAAACCAAAGCGCCAAATTGCGTCCTTGGTATATTCTGAACAAGAGGGCAAGTGCCGGCAATTTCTCCCTGCAAAAAACGAAATTGTATAACGATAGATATTTATCAAAAAAACAGCCAAAATTTTGAATGGGAAATCTATAATCTTGCCCAAAAGCCTAAAAAAACTAGCCATTTTTCTGCTCTATAATATCAAGACATTCAACAAGAGCGTCAAAAATCAACATCGTAGAGGTGTGACGGGCTGGATAATCACGCACAGATTGCAAATATTTCAAGTCTGACCACTTGCCGCTTGGCGGCTCACCATTTTCTTTTAACATAGCAAACATAATATCGCGCAATTCTCGCAATTCTTTTGGATTTGAGCCAATTATCTGTTGCGCAACAATTGAGGCCGCTGTCTGACCCAAGGCACAAGCAGATATTTCATGCGAATAATCACTCACCACCTCATTTTTCATGTTTAATTCAACCCGCATTGACGAGCCACAAATGCGAGAAACCTTACGAAATGAGGCATCTGCTTTTTCAAGCGGCGCAATAATTGGTAAATTAGCAGCAATTTCAATAATTTTGCTAGAATAAAGGTCGGATAATTCCATTGTTATATTCTCTTTACTTGTCAACCTGACTAAGCCACTTATATAAGGAAGACAATAAGCATTACCAGATATTTTAAAGATATAAAATGGACTTAAAAATTAAACAGATTAGCAAACCAACAAAAGAGCAGGCTCAAGAGGCAGTTCGCACACTTATTGCATGGGCAGGTGACAACCCAGAGCGTGAGGGCGTTACTGATACTCCACAAAGGGTGACTAAGGCTTATAAAGAGATATTTGCTGGATATGACGAAAATCCAAGCGAAATATTAAGTAAAACATTTAGAGATAATAGCGGCTATGATGATATTGTTTTATTACGAGATATAAGCTTTCACTCGCATTGCGAACATCACCTTGTTCCGTTTTTTGGCAAAGTCCATATTGCCTATCTGCCAAATAAAGAAATTGTTGGACTATCAAAATTAGCACGCCTAACTCATGTTTTCGCACGCCGCCTTCAAACACAAGAAAATATGACAGCGCAAATTATTGATGCAATAAACCAACATCTAAAACCACGCGGAGTAGCCGTGATGATTGAAGCTGAACATTTATGTATGTCAATGCGCGGTGTAAGCTCACCCGGAGTTACAACGCTAACTCAATGTTTTAGCGGTGTTTTTGATAGCGATAAAAGCCAACGTAAGAAGTTTTTTGCTCTGCTGAATTTAAAAAGGTAGATTATGAAAAAGTCCGATAGCTTATCAAAACAAGAATTAGAAGAAGGAGCGCTTTTTGCTCCTAATTTTAATGAAAAAGGACTAGTTAGCGCCATTGCCATTGATGCAAAAACTAACGAGGTTTTGATGTTAGCGCACATGAGCCGCCAAGCAATTGATTTAACGCTAAAAACTGGCAAAGTGCATTATTTTTCACGCTCAAGAAATAAAATCTGGCTAAAGGGTGAGACTTCAGGTGAAATACAAAAATTGCTCGAAATACGAGTTGATTGCGACCAAGACGCACTACTATTGCTGGTAGAACAACAAGGATCAGGCGCGGCCTGTCATACAGGACGCAAAAGCTGTTTTTTTCGCTCGGTTGAGGTGAGAGGGGGTGAAACTTGCCTTAAAATAACGGGCGGTGAGCCATTATTTGACCCTAAGGACGTTTATTAGCTCTAGCCTTTAGTTCAAAAATAGGTGCAATCAATATTCCTGCAAAAAACCCACCAAGATGCGCCTGCCAAGCAATTTGAAAATCTCCAAAGTCAAATAAATACTCACCAACTGGAATTAAAGCATTTAATCCAACCCAAATAAGAATGAATGACCTTGCACGAATATTACGCATCATCTCAGTAAAAGTTGCAAGCCTCCTACCAATAACAAT
>JALSJY010000224.1 GCA_026989045.1 Hyphomicrobiales bacterium
AATATTGGTAGTGATTGTTGGGGCTTTGGTGTTTATCTCTTGGCTCATGATGATTTATCTAGTTTATAAGACAAGTATAAATCAAATATATTCTTTTATTTAATTACATTCTTTACTTGTTGCACGCTCTATCAATTGCGCGTGATGCTGCTGTAACACCTGAGAGAGAATAGACTTGGGTGACTTTTACACCAGTTTTTGTAAGTCCGCTGACATTAAGAGTTGCACCTGCACGCATTTGACCAAGTAGTTCGGCTGATTTTGAAATATCATCAAGCCAAGCGCTGTCATCTTTTGTAAATAAATCATAAGTTAAAGAGCCAACTTGTATTGTTGCATTGCTATTTTGGGCAAATTCAAAGCCTGCAATAAGATTTAGTTCATTACGTATATTTTCACCTGGCCTGTGGCTTATATATAGATAGGCCTGTTTATATCCCTGTGGCTTTGGGCTTATTGTTTTTGGTTTTGAAAGAGTGAAGCATATTTTATTTCCCCCTTGTGAAGTTGTAAAAGCCGACCAGTCTTTGTGATCACTTAAAAGCTGAACCGATTGCGCCTTTGCTCCACTTAAAGATAAGCCCAGCATGACAAAAATTATTGTTAAAGATTTTAATATCTTAAAAATCATATCTGTTATTTGCTTTTAATAAATTATTTGCAGGCTTTATCAATTTCAGCCATAGCCGCAGTTACGCCAGAAAGTGAATAAGTATCGGTGGTATTTGTTCCGCGTTTTGATTTTCCTTTAACAATCATTTCTGAGCCGCGTTTCATGCCATCAACAAAAGCAGTTTCGTCTTTTGGGCTAGCAAGCCATGCAGCCGATCCCTCTGCTAACATAGGATAGGTTTTGCCATCAACAATTACAGATGGAGAGCTGGTTTCAGAAATAGGATAGCCAACAATGGTTTGGACTTCATTTTTAGTGCCAAGGCCTTTGCGGTGGATTATCATAAAATGAATTGGATCGCGATTGACATTTGTTGGCTGGCTATCTTGTGGTTGACTTGAAACATAACAAATTACACCATTGGCATCTTTGTTTGTCCATGCTGTCCAATATTTAAATGTGCCAAGCGATTTTGCTTCTTGTGCATAAGCAATTGGAGCTGATAGCAGGGCAGTTAAAGTAATTGTAGTTAAGCTAACAGCTCTGGCAATTTTGAGCATTTTTATTTTCATCGCCAAATATTCCTTTTATTTTATTCACTTTTCTTGCATCTTAGTGGTTGAAAGTTAACTAGGGGCAAAAATATTTAAAATATAATATAAATTGTGATTTATTTTTTAATTTTGTCACTATTGAGACAATTTACTGTTTCACTTGTTTTTTATTATCTAACCATCAATATGATGAACAAGATATGAATGATTTTATGATATTTAGAGTTGATGTTGGCATTACAATTATTTGATTGTCATCGTCTTGAAATTAACACTTATAAAGTCCATATTAGTAAAAATTTTAAAAATAGTTTTAGATATTTAGATAAAGGAATAATAATGGCACAATTTGATCGACAAAATATTAGGCAGCAGGTTAGCTCAGCGGCAATGATTGATGAGGGTCTGCGTTCTTATATGCTCAAAGTTTATAATTATATGAGCCTTGGCTTAGGAATTACTGGCGTAGTTGCTTTTTTCTTTTTTAGATATACAACCTCAAATGAGGCGGTTTTTGCTTTAGTTTACCAAAGCCCATTGATGTGGGTTATTGCCTTGTCGCCACTTGCTTTTGTTTTAGTGCTATCTTTTGGGATAAATAAAATGAGTGCCGCAACCGCGCAACTGACCTTTTGGGCATTTGCAACCGTTATGGGTTTGTCGCTTTCTTCAATCTTTATTACCTATACAGGAACTTCTATTGCTCGGGTGTTTTTCATAACAGCGGCAACCTTTGGTGCCATGAGCCTTTATGGCTACACTACAAAGCGTGATTTAACCAATTGGGGTTCGTTTCTGTTTATGGGGCTAATTGGTATTATCATCGCCTCTGTTGTAAATATTTTCATGGCCTCTAGTGCGCTAGCATTTGGCATTTCGGTAATTGGTGTGTTGGTATTTGTTGGGCTAACCGCTTACGATACACAAAAGATCAAAGAAGAATATCTTGAAAGCGATAGCAGTGAAATAATGGGTAAAAAAGCCATTATGGGCGCGCTTCGTCTGTATCTAGACTTTATCAATCTATTCTTGATGTTGCTTCGTCTATTTGGCAACCGCAATTAAATATGGATAATTTATCCATTTAATGAAATATATAAAACCGTAATTTGCTAATATCAAATTGCGGTTTTATTTTTTAGATATATTATTTCCTTGTATTTTGCGTTTGAGTTATTACTCAAAGCGTGATGGGTGAGGGATAGAAAATAATAATTTTATTGTCACCCTGAGTGAAACGAAGGGTCTTAAAACTACAAGAAAGATGTTTCGCTATCGCTCAAGATGACAGCCTCTGTTCTTTTTTGGACTGTGTTTGATCGAAATGGGAGGGGGTAATATGATGAAGTATGATGAAGAGGGCGAAATAAGATAGTGAATGAAAATAATAGGGTAGTTTTACGCCCATATATCAAGGCGGATATTTCTGTAATTAGAAACATCTATGGCTATTATGTAAAAAATTCGGCCGTTACTTTTGAGTTAGAAGTGCCGAGCGAAAAGCAGATTTTTGAGAAATTTGAGATTATGCAAAAGGCTAATCACCCGATAATCATTGCAACCATCAATAATGAAATAGTTGGTTTTGCTTATGCCTCAACCTATCGTCCACGAGAGGCTTATCGCTTCACTTGTGAAAATGCTATTTATATCGACAAAGATATGAGGGGAATAGGTTTAGGTGACTTATTGCTTGGTGAATTGCTTAAGCAAGCAAAAGAATTTGGTTTTAATCAAATGATTGCTATTGTTACGGCTGGCACGGATGCTTCAATAGCTTTGCATAAAAAACACGGATTTGAGATTTTAGGCGAGTTTCCAGAACTTGGATATAAATTTGAAAAATGGCATAATATTACTCATATGCAAAAAAAGTTATAAAATTTAAATGTTGGAATAGTTTTAAACAAGATTATAAAAATCTTTTTTAAGCCATAATTCGCTCAAATTTTGGCCAAATTGCTCTGGCTTTATCAATTTATTGTCCTGCTTCTTAATTTGGGTGTTGCCCTGATTTTGAGGTTTGGTTGGTATTATATTTGATTGACCCCCAAACTATCAGATATAATCCGGCCAGTTTTCTAATTAGAAAAAAGACAAAAGAGCCTTCTTGGTTTCTATAACCCCCGTGCTTTGCCCGCACGGGGGTTTTTAGTGAATATATGCCGCTCCTGCAATGATAGATGATGGCAGGCCATTGAAATTATTCTGCACTAAAATAGCCAAACCATCATTATTGCTATTTAATATTTCATCAATGGGGAGTTTTATTTTTGCTCCTGTGTCTGGGTGCCACATGCCAATTGCACGTCTTTGAGTTACGATATTAGTATATGTTAGGGTTTTGCCGCGGTTCTCCCCGCGTTTTATTTTCACTTGTTGTTTTGATATGAATGTTACTAACCATAGTGTGGACTCTTGATATTCATCATTGCCATCAATTGTAATGGTGAGATAATGAGCATCAGATTGCATGTTGATTGTCATAGGCAGAGATGAATTATTAAGAACTTGTTTAACTTTTTCAGAATGTGAGCCAATAACATCTTTTGTGCCGTTAATAATCATTTGTGGTGTATAGATTCTGGGAATAGCTTGAGTTTTAGAATATGCTATTTGCAACTTGGAATTAGCAGTAGTGGCAAAGCTATCCTTCCAGCCATTATAATCCCAATAATCTACGTGATAGGATAAAGCGATGAAATTTTCATCTTGAGCTAATTTTGCTAATATTTTGTCAGCAAGTGGACATGATGCGCAACCTTGAGAGGTGAAAAGCTCAACTATGGCACGGGGTTTAAGTTGATATTCACCTGTAAGCCCTGCGGTTGAGATTGAGGCTAATAGTAAAGAGATAAAAAACACACTAAGAGTGAGTTTTTGAAAAAAAGAAATATAGCGGTTTAAAATCATACCTATCTTCTTAGCCGCTATATTATTCAAATTCTAGTAACTCTTGAGTGAGCAGTTAATCAGGAAACTAAATTTCTAAGAACATAGTGTAATATTCCACCATTTCTAAAATATTCCATCTCGGTTTCAGTATCAATTCGACAAAGGGTTTTAACCTGTTTTGAATTGCCATCAGCTGATGTGATTGTAATGAGTACTTCGTCACTCGGAGAAATATTTGCTACATTTTCAATGCTAATAGTTTCATCTCCTTTAAGGCCAAGTTTTTGCCAATCATCATCATTTTGAAATTGTAATGGTAAAACTCCCATGCCAATTAGGTTAGAGCGATGAATGCGCTCATAACTTTTTGCAATCACTGCCCTTACGCCCAGCAAAGTTGTTCCCTTTGCTGCCCAATCACGTGATGATCCTGTGCCATATTCCTTACCAGCAAAAACTACTAAGGGCGTTTTATCCTTCATGTAAGACATTGCGGCATCAAAAATTGACATTTGTTTGCCGTTTGGCCCCTTGGTAAAGCCGCCTTCAACTCCCTTAACCATTTGGTTTTTGATGCGAATATTAGCAAATGTGCCTCGCATCATAACTTCATGATTGCCACGGCGTGAGCCATAAGAATTATAATCTTTTGGTAATACTTGGCGTTCACTTAAATATTTACCTGCCGGGGTGTCTTTTTTAAATGAGCCAGCAGGGGAGATGTGATCGGTGGTAATGGAATCACCGAATAGTCCCAAAATGCGGGCATTATTTATGTCATTTATTGGTTTTGGCTCTAACTCCATTCCTTCAAAATAAGGTGGGTTTTGAATATATGTTGAGGTTGAGTTCCAGTTATAGGTTTCACCGCCACTGACCTCAATCGCTTGCCAATATTTATCGCCCTTAAATACGTCTGAATAGCGGGTTTTAAACATTTCACGGGTAATATTGGTGCGAACAAGAGCAGCAATTTCTTCATTTGATGGCCAAATATCGCTTAAATAAACGGGATTACCATTTTTATCATCGCCCAAAGATTCTTTGGTTATGTCAATTTTCATTGAGCCTGCAATAGCATAGGCAATTACTAATGGTGGGGAGGCAAGATAATTTGCTTTAATATCAGGGGAAATGCGCCCCTCAAAATTTCTATTACCAGAAAGAACCGCACAGGCAACCAAGTCTTCATCTTTAATTGCTTCAGAAATTTCGGGTGCTAATGGCCCTGAGTTGCCAATACAAGTTGTGCAACCATAACCAACAAGGTCAAAGCCCATTGCGTCTAAATCATCTTGCAAGCCAGCGGCATTTAGATAATCGGTTACAACTTGTGACCCTGGAGCTAGCGAAGTTTTAACCCATGGTTTTACGCTTAAGCCTTTTGCAAGTGCTTTTTTGGCTAAAAGCCCAGCGGCAATTAAAACAGAAGGGTTTGAGGTGTTTGTGCAAGAGGTTATTGCTGCAATAACTATATCACCATGATTAAGTGAATAATCTTTGCTCTTTACTTTTGCCTCTGGATCATCATTTTTATTAAATTCACTAACGAGAGCTTTATCAAATTTCGTAGCGGCATTTGCAAGTGTAACCCTGTCTTGTGGGCGTTTTGGGCCCGAAATTGAAGGCACAACACTTGCTAAATCTAATTCAACAGTGTCAGTGAAAACTGGGTGCTCGCTTTCACTTGTGCGAAACATGCCTTGCGCTTTTGAATAAGCTTCAACTAAAGCAATGCGATTCTCATCACGACCAGTTGTGTTTAAATAAGCAAGCGTATCCTCATCAACAGGGAAAAAGCCACAAGTTGCACCATATTCAGGTGCCATATTGGCGATTGTTGCGACATCTTCAAGTGTAAGATTATCAAGCCCTTCACCATAAAATTCAACAAATTTACCAACCACGCCTTTTTCGCGCAGTATTTCAACAATTGTTAGAACCAGATCAGTAGCAGTTACGCCCTCTTTTGTTTTTCCGCTTAGTTTAAAACCAATCACCTGTGGGATTAACATAGTGATAGGTTGGCCAAGCATTGCTGCTTCTGCTTCGATACCGCCAACGCCCCAACCAAGCACCGCTAGGCCGTTGACCATTGTTGTGTGGCTATCTGTTCCAACTAGAGTGTCTGGATAAGCGATGGTTTCACCATTCTCTTCTTTTGTCCAAACGGTTTGTGAGAGATATTCAAGGTTGACTTGATGGCAAATGCCTGTTCCTGGAGGCACAACTCTAAAATTATCAAAGGCAGAGCCGCCCCAGCGTAAAAATTCATATCTTTCACCATTGCGGGCATATTCTAATTTAACATTTTGTTCAAAAGCCTGATGAGTGCCATATTTATCAACCATAACGGAGTGATCGATAACTAGATCAACGGGCACAAGGGGGTTGATTTTTTGTGGATTAGCTCCAAGTTTTGCTGTTGCATCGCGCATTGCTGCTAAATCAACAACCGCAGGCACGCCAGTAAAATCTTGCATCAATACTCGTGCAGGACGATAAGAAATTTCTTGATTAGATGAGCGTGTTTCAAGCCATTTGCTAAAAGCTTCAATATCGGCTTTCTTAACACTTATTCCATCTTCAAAACGAAGTAGATTTTCAAGCACCACTTTCATTGAATGCGGTAATTTTGAAATGCCTTTAAGGCCGTTTTTTTCAGCTAATGGCAGTGAAAAATAGGTGTAAGTTTTACCATTCACATCAAGAGTGGTGCGACACTTAAAGCTATCTAGGGATTTTTGGGACATGGTTTGTGCCTTTTCTTATGTAAATATAAATGTTTTTCGAATCTTTTTGTATTATTTTATAGTTGTTATAATCAAATCATTGCAGGCATGGAAGTCTTAGGCCATAAGTCTTACCTATAATTAGTGATTTTAATTTTTAGAGCGATGATGAATATTCAATTACCCCCATATAAGCTTAAAGTGAATAATCTGCAAATTATGCGCTCAAGCCGTGAAATTTTGTCAGATATTTCTTTTGAAGTTAATTTTGGCGAAGCGCTTTTGTTGCGTGGAGCTAATGGAGTTGGCAAAACTTCATTGTTAATGGCGCTGGCTGGTTATTTGCATATTGGTCAAGGTCTTATTGATTGGCAAAAACCAATAAAAAAAGATGATGAGCGTGATGTTTATGAGGATATGTTTTTTATTTCTCATCTTCATGCCATGAAAGAAAATCTAAGTCTAAGAGAGAATTTGAAATTCTGGGCTGAGGTTAATGGTAGTGATAGCGCTATTGATGATAATAAAATAATGGAAGCGCTTGAAAAGGCTGGCCTTGCTCATGGGGCTGATTTTGATGCTTTATTATTATCGCAAGGGCAGAAAAAACGTCTTAGTTTGGCGCGGCTTTTGGTTAGCAGAAAACCTATTTGGCTTTTAGATGAGCCAACAGCGGCGCTTGATAGTGAGGGTGATAAATGGGTTGCTTCAATAATTGATGCGCATCTTGATGCGGGTGGTTTAATAATAGCGGCGACGCATCTTGATTTAGAGATGAAAAAAAACAAACGAATAAAAACTATTATTTTGGGGGTAGATAAATGAGTTTTAGAGCCTTCACTGCTATTATAAAACGCGATGTAAAAATGGCCATGCGCTCATTTGGTGATGGACTTACCTTAGTGCTTTTTTTCATCATGATAGGGGTAATAATTCCATTTGCGGTTGGCCCAAATAAAGTATTACTTGCGACCATTGCGCCGGGGGTTGTTTGGATGGCGGCGTTTTTATCTTCACTGTTGGCGATTGATAGATTTTTTAGAGCGGATTTTGAAGATGGATCTCTTTTGGCAATGCGTCATGCGTCCATCTCGCTTTCAACAATAGCCTTTGCGAAACTAATAGCGCTCTGGCTTACAACAATTTTGCCGCTTATTTTTGCAACCCCAATGTTAGCGATGATGTTAAATATGGATTATGAATTATTTTTCAGGACAATCTTATCACTTTTGGTTGGCACACCAGCTCTAATTGCCTTTGGCGGAATAGGAGCAGCAATTACGGTTTCTTTAAAGCGCGGGGGGTTAATTGCTCCAGTTTTAATTTTGCCGCTTTCTATTCCTATTTTAATATTTGGAATTTCAGCAATAAAGACAAATGCAGGAGTTGGCGTTGAAAATACAGCGGTTTTGTTTTTGTTGGGAATTTCGATGTTGGCTATGGTTTTTGCACCATTTGCAATTGCGCTTGCACTAAAGCTTGACCAAGAGTAACAAGATAAGAGTAATAAAAAGAGTTTTAAAAATGAAAAAATATTCACCTCCAAAAAATATCAATAAATCACAAACTGTAAAAGAGATGAATTGGTTTGATAAATTAGCTCATCCTGGGCAGTTTCTTAAATGGTCTAAATATCTTATTTTACCGCTATCGTTAATTACAATTGCTTTGTTTGGAATTGGCTTATGGTTTGCTTTTTTTAATTCACCTGAAGATTATCAAATGGGTGATACTGTTCGCATCATGTATATTCATGTGCCAAATGCTTGGCTCAGCCAATTTGTTTATATGGCGATGGCTGTTTCAGCGATTGGAACTTTGGTTTGGCGACACCCAATGGCTGATGTTTCGATGAAGGTTGCTGCACCGCTTGGAGCGGCGTTTACTGCACTTGCTTTGTTTACTGGCTCGCTTTGGGGGCGGCCAACTTGGGGAACATATTGGGAGTGGGACGGGCGCATGACCGCAACGCTTATATTATTGTTCATGTATTTGGGCTTGGTGGCGTTATGGCGTTCGTTTGATGACCAATTGCGTGCGGCAAAACTAATTGCTGTGCTTACTTTGGTTGGGGCGATAAATATCCCGATAATAAAATTTTCGGTTGATTGGTGGAATACTCTGCACCAGCCAAGTATTATCAGTGCAGAAGGCCTATCGATGCCAGCTTCAATTTATACGCCATTACTTGTGATGATGTTGGCATTCACTTTTTTGTTTGTCACTTTACATCTGGTGGGAATGCGCACAGAAATATTAAAACGTAAAGCCGATGCATTGATACGCAAAAGCGTAAGCCAAACTGGTAATAAAGGAGTAGGTAAATGATGGATTTTAATTCAGCAATAGATCTTGGGCCTCATGCCACTTTTATCATTATTAGCTATCTTGGAGTTGCATTAGTTAGTTTTGGTTTGATTCTTGGCACGATATTAAACTCCAAACATCAGAAAAAGCGACTAGCTGATCTAGAAGCAAAAGGCATTCGTCGTAAATCGGATAAATAGATTTTAACAACAGGTTGTAGATATGAAGCGTATTATTTTACTTGCCACCCCTTTGATTTTATTAGTGGCACTTTTGTTTCTGTTTGCTACGAATATCACTCGTGATACAAGTTATATCCCCTCGGCTTTAATTGATAAGCCAGCGCCTGAATTTACTTTGCCTGATGTTGAAAATCTAATTTTGGACGGTGTGGTGATTAAGGGTTTTGATCGTAGTAATTTAATTGGTCAGGTTAGTGTAGTAAATGTTTTTGCTTCATGGTGTGTTCCTTGTCGCCAAGAGCATCCATTTTTAATGGAATTATCGGCAGCAGATAAAGATATAAAAATCTTTGGTATTAACCAAAAAGATGCCCCTGAAAATGCCAAAGACTTTTTAGAGGAATTAGGTAATCCTTATGATTTTGTTGGTGCTGATAAGGGGCGGGTTTCAATTGAGTGGGGAATTTATGGTATTCCTGAAACATTCGTGTTGAATGCTAAGGGGACTATTACCTATAAGCACACAGGCCCTTTCACTCGCAATAGTTTTGAAAATTCACTTTTGCCAGCAATTGAGGCGGCAAAAGCTATGGGTGAGTAGATCCTGTTTGCGCCTCTCATTTGTCATTGTAAGGAGGCATCGCCGACGAAGCAATCCAGACTTTTTAAGTGATTGTAATGCTGCTCTGGA
>JALSJY010000225.1 GCA_026989045.1 Hyphomicrobiales bacterium
GGCAATTTCTATGCAACCGCACCCTGAGTTTAACGTGGCATATAGCAAGGCGCTGGTTGATAGGCTTAATGATGGGCGATTGAGTGAAGCGCAAGCAAGAGAGGCGCATATTTCACTTGATAAGCCTATGAACCGAGCAGAAGTTGGCGCTGGTTTGGCGCAGTTTTTTAAGAGCGTGAAATAACTCTTAAAGAATATTTGCCGAACCGAACGTTACGTTACGGCAAATATTTGTTTTGATTGTTGGAGCTAGTTTGATTTTGGTTTGTTGTCTTTGATTGTCTGATTGTCTGATGAGGGGCGCTGATTATGAAGTTGCGATAGGTGAGCATATTTCTACTAAACAGCCGTTTAAATCTCGCACATAAGCAACTGTTTGACCCCATGGTTTTTTTGCTGGTTCACTAAGTGGTGTTGCGCCATTTTTAATTGCGTGGTCAAATTTTTCTTTTGGATTATCGGAGACAAAAGCAATTTCAAAACCAGCGGCAATATCTTTTGCGCTATTTTGCTTTATCGCAAAACCATTCCTCTCAGCCATTTCATTTGATGCAAAGCCTAGCGTAGTTTGTCCAGTTTCCATTTCAGCATATTCATTTGATTCATGTAAAAATCGTAATTTTATGCCAAAGGCTTTTTGATAAAATTCAATGGTTTTTACTACGTCTTTTACATATATGATTGTGTATCCTAATTGCATTATTCTCTCCTTTTGTTTGGATAGATATAGCAAAAGATATTTGTGATTGTCTTGAATAAAACGGACATTAAAGTGAAAAGCCAGCTAACGCTAAATCTGGTAAATTGGCAGGGGTGAAGCCGCCTAATTTTCTAAACTCTCTATTCATGTGTGATTGGTCGCTAAACCCAGCCTCAAAAGCAACATTTGCAATGCTCATATTTGTGAATTTTAATAGGCGAATTGCTCGGTGGAAGCGTAAAATTGCGTTAAATATTTTTGGTGATAGTCCAACTAAGGATTTAAAATTTCGCAATAATGATCTCTCACTTATATTAAGTGATTTTACGATTTCAAAAATAGATATTCTGCCGCCGCTTAAATGCATAAGATCAAAGGATTTTTGTATGTTTTTGGGTAGTGAAATATTATGCCTTTGATCAGCGAATGTATCTAGTCGATTGATCAGCTCATCAATTGTGGCATTACCAGTGGTTAGCTTGTTAACGGCTGGCACTAGCTTAATAGCATCATTGCCATAAAATGTGTTTTGAGCAATTTTTGCTAGAGAAATATTTAACACCAGCCCTGCCATTGCTGGTCTAAAACGAAGACCAACAAAGCCAAGTTGATTTTTATAAGGCACGCGCATTGCTGTTGAATATGGGGCGGCAATAATTGGGGTGATATTTTGCGCCTTGTTATTTTTATCAAGCTCAAAGCGTAAAATTAAGTCAGCACGCCCATCAGGAAGAACTAAATATTCTCCACTATTATTAGTGATGGAAGTCCAAACGGCTTCAATCATATTTCTGTTTAATGGTTTAAAATTGAGTTCTTTATAGCCAATGGGAAGTTGCATTTTTAAAGCATATCAGATGGTTAGATTTTTGCAATTATTACTCTTCCTCTAGCTTTGCCAGTGGAATTTTGCAAAATCCTTGTGATGGAACTTCTAGTGCTGAGTTGAATTTTGATGACATGTTTTGAAAGGCAATCATTCCAGTAAGTTCAACTAAAGCATCATCATCAAAATGTGTTTTTAGTTGCTCAATCTGCTTTGGTGTTACTTCTTGATCGCTATAGGTCATTGCCTCGGTATATTCTAGCGCCACTCGCTCTATTTCATCAAATTTATCGCTTTGCTGCCAATGGGCTAATTCCTCAGTCTTTTCTTCGCTTACGCCTCGTTTCATAAGGGTAGTGGCGTTAATGTCGATGCAAAATTCACAATGATTTATTTGTGAAACTCTTACGGTTACTAGTGAGCGAAGAGATGGTGTAAGGGGGGAGGATTTTCTATTTAATGCGCCATAAAGAAGCGCAACGCCCATAAAAACTTTGGGACTTCTTGCCCATAACATTCCCGGCTCTAACACTTTGCCATAGGTCTTTTTTTGTTTGAAAAAAAACAGGCGGATATACCAAGGGTAGGCGGAAACTGGTTTAGTTTTTACGTGCATTTTTAAATCCAAAATTCATTTTGTTTGGAGTGAAATTGTTTAAGTGACCTATCTAGGTTATTCACTGTAGCTTTGTAAGCCTTGCTCACAAGAAATTGATGAAATAGTTTCAAGTTGATTGGCAATGATTTAGATTTTGGATTGCTTCGTCGGCTGCGCCTTCTCGCAAAGATAAGTTGAATGGTTATAGTTTGTGCGGATAGTAAAAGAGGGTTTATTGTAAGATGAAGCTTAATGAAGATAGAGAGACAAAACCCAACTCAAATTGAAATAACTATAAAAATGTTGCAATTTCGGCTCTTAAATTTTCAAGTCCATCATTGTTTTTTGAGGAGGTGAGAATTATTTCTGGATAAGCGGCTGGTCTTTTTGCTATTGCTTGTTGAGTTATTTTAATGGATTTTTGTAAATCTTTTTGTGATGGTTTGTCAGCTTTGGTCATGATGACTTGATAAGAGACAGCCGCGCTGTCAAGTTCGTTCATTACACTTTTATCGTTGGCTTTAACGCCATGGCGGCCATCAATTAGCACATAGACACGTCTTAGGTTTGGTCGGCCAATTAGATATTTATGAACTAGCTTATTCCACGCTTCAACCTTTGGTTTTGGTGCTTTGGCAAAGCCATATCCGGGCATATCAACTATACGAAGCCTGCCTGTTTCGTTCTCAAAAATATTTAACTCTTGTGTGCGCCCTGGTGTGTTTGAGGTTCTGGCTAATGCAGTGCGGCCAACAAGTGCGTTTATTAGTGAAGATTTACCAACATTTGAGCGGCCTGCAAAAGCAATTTCAACCATGTCGGTGGGCGGCAGGTCTGATATGCGCACACAGCCTTTGACGAACTCAAAAGGCCGGGCGAATAAAATTCGTCCAGCCTCTTTTTTTATTTCATCAATTTCTTCATTTTCAAACAAGGCTTTGACCTATCGCTTTTAGCCTATCTTTTGGATTTAGGCCTAGTGTTTTTGCCAGTTGAGGAGCGAGTTTTTGCTCTGGTTTTTTTAGTAGCAGGTGTTTTTGTTTTTTTAGCTCCGCTTGTTTTAGCGGCCTTTGTCTTGCTACTTGTTTTAGCCTTGCCACTAGTTTTGGCTTTAGCCTTGCCTTTAGCTACAGTTTTTTTAGCATCTGAAATATTCTCATTTGCAACTTTAGTAACAACGGTATTTACCTCTGCTTCAGCAGGTTTTTTGCGCTTAAAGCTATTTATAATATTTTCAAGCAAGTTCACATCAACTCCATGACGTTTCATGATGAAATATTGTTGAGTAACGGAGAGGAAGTTATTCCATGCCCAATAGATAACCAGACCCGCAGGGAAAGTGCCAAGCATGAAGGTGAATAGAACAGGCATCCATGCAAAAATTGCTGCCTGTGTTGGATCTGGTGGCGGTGGATTAAGTTTAAACTGCACCCACATGGTAATACCCATTATAACAGGCCAGATGCCAATGGCTAAAAAGCTACCAATGAGAGGTATAGCAGTTGGATCATAAGGTAGTAGGCCAAATAGGTTAAATACATTTGTAGGGTCTGGTGCTGCAAGATCAACAATCCAGCCAAAGAATGGTGCGTGACGCATTTCAATGGTTACAAATAACACTTTATACAGAGAAAAGAACACTGGAATTTGGATTAACATTGGCCAGCAACCAGAAAGAGGTGAGATTTTCTCTCGCTTGTAAAGCTCCATAACCGCTTTTTGTTGCTCCATTTTATCGTCTTTATAACGCTCTTGTAGGGCTTTCATTTCTGGTTGCACTTTGCGCATGCCAGCCATAGAGGCATAAGAGCGATTGGCAAGCGGGAAGAATGCAATTTTTACTATTACGGTTAGGGCAAGAATCGCGAGGCCAAAATTACCTAAAACAGAATGAAGCCAGCGAAGAACTTTAAACATTGGTTTGGTAATAAAATGGAACCAACCCCAATCAATAAGTAATTCAAAACGATCAATATTTAGGTTTTTCTCATATGAATCTATGATTGATTCAACCTTTGCGCCTGCAAAAACATAAGATTTAAATTCAGTGGTAGAGTTAGCAGTCGCAATAATGGAATTTTGTGCAACAAAGCTTGATTGATAAATATCGGTTGTGGTTGGCTTATTCCATGAGAAGCGTGCATTTATTGGTGTGCCTGCCTCAGGTATAATTACTGCCGCCCAATATTTATCTGTAAAGCCTAGCCAGCCACCCTCTGATTTCGCATCAATTTTGCCACCTTCTTCGCCAACAAGGTCTTTATATTTTTTTTCAATTAGATTTTCTTCACCCAAAACACCAATTGCACCTTCATGCAAAACAAAGAAATTGGTAACATCTGGTGTGCCGTAACGTGCAATGCGAGAATATGGGAAAAGCGCAACATCTGAATTAGAGGTGTTTTTTACTGATTGGGTGATGGTGAACATATAATTTTCATCAAGGGCAAAAATACGTCTAAATTCAAGCCCTTCACCATTATCAAAAGTTAAGGTGATAGGAGAGTTTTCGGTTAATGTTGAATTGCCTGCAACTTTCCATAATGAATTAGAATCTGGCAGTTTTACGTTAGTGCCAGCAGGAACCCAGCCCTGCTCTACAAAATATCCCTCTGGTCCGCTTGATGGTGAAAGATATGTGATGATGGGTGAGCTATCATCAACCGTTTCATGATATTTATTTAGGCTAATATCATCAATTCTTGCACCTTTTAGGTTAATAGAGCCACTTAGTGAAGGGGTTTTAATTTTTACGCGAGGGTCTGCCGCAATTGCTTGAGCGCGTGTTTGAAACTCAGAGTTAGATATAGAGGGTGTTTGAGCAATATCACCATTAGAGGTAGCTGATGGAGTTGGAAGATTAGTTGCCTGTCCGTTATTTGCTTGTCCACCATTTGCCTGTTGTTCAATTATTGCTTGGCGCTCTGCCTCAAGGGCTTGTTGTTGCTCAATTTGTGGGCCGATAATAAAATACTGCCAGCCAACCAGCACAAGAATGGAGAGTAAAACGGCTACAATAATATTGCGTTGGTCTGACATTTTTTAAGCTTTTCATTGGCCAAATATATTGGCGTAGTTAGTGTTAATTTGATAGCTGTTGCTTGTGCAAAACTGCGATAGCTTTTTCAAGTTCATTTATAAGTGTATTAAACGGGGTTGTAAGCGCATTTGTGCGTCCAATCAATACATAGTCATATCGGTCAATAAAAAGATGTGCGCAAATATCACTAGCAGCTTTAAGTCGTCGTTTAATTCTTGAGCGCTCAGGTGAATTGCCAGTTCTTTTAGTGATGGTGAAACCAAGGCCTGGTTTGTTTTCTTTTTCAGAATTTATTACTGGCATGGCTTTGACCATTTGTAGTGCAAAGCTGTGTTTACGGGCATAAATTCCTTTATTTGCATTTAGGAATTGTGCCCTTTTGGTCAATCTGCGTAAACGCTTTTCCAAAAAACTGGCTTTAAAGTCTAGGCTGATAGTCGCTTGCGGCCACGGGAGCGGCGAGCAGAAAGAATTTTACGGCCGTTTTTAGTTGCCATACGTGAGCGGAAACCATGCCTGCGGGCGCGAACTAGGTTGCTGGGTTGAAATGTACGCTTCATAAATCAAATAACCGCTTTAAATTACGGTTCCTCTATAGAATAGATTGCATTAGAAAAACTATAAGGCCGAGCAGGTTTATGCTCTTCTCATAGCAATGTTTTTCAAGCTTATAGAAAATGCTTGTCTTTACGTCAACAAAGAAAACAGATGGTTTAAAAATTTTCTTCTAAATCACTAATAAAACACGCATTAGTGAAGTTATTGACGATGATATTGATGAAGTTATAGTGATTTTTGGTTTTTGTAAAAAAATGCCATAAGGGGTTTTTATATTAGAGAATAGAAATATAGTGATAAGTTAAGCAATGGCAGATTCTATCAAGAAGTTTAATTCATTTTTAATTGTTGCAAAGCGTTTATTACCCATTGCGATTCTACTTGTTATTGTCATAGGTGTTTTTGCATCTGGTGCGCACAAAGCCTTAGATTTTGATAGAGTGGCGCTGCTTTATGCTGATTTAACTGGCTATATTAGCGCCAATCCGCTTGTTGCAATATTGATTGCATTATTGATTTATACTTTTGCAACTGCAATATCTTTGCCAATTGCTTGGTTGTTAAGCGTGAGTATAGGCTTGATATTTGGTTGGGAAATTGGTTCAGTAATTGTTGTTTTTGGTGCGACAACTGGCGCTACATTATTATTTCTTAGCGCTAGATATGCTTTTGCAGATTTTTTTAAAAAACGCTCTAAGGGGTTTTTAGAAAAAATGGCTAAGGGCTTTGTTAGTGGCGCCACTAGTTATTTATTGTTTTTAAGGCTCGTGCCGCTTTTTCCATTTACTTTGGTCAATGTGGTGCCAGCTATTCTTGGGGTGAGGCTTTTTACTTTTATCTGGACGACTTTTGTTGGAATAATCCCTGGGGTTATTGCCTATACTTATGCGGGAGAGGGTTTGCGCTCGATAGTTGAAGTGCGTGCTTTAGCATGCGAGCAGAATGTTGCTCCTTGCGGGCAGGCGCTTTCACCTTCTGATCTCATCACTAAAGAGATTTTAATAGCGTTTTTCCTTTTGGGTTTTGTTTCACTTATTCCAGTGTTGCTTAAAAAATTTAGTGCAAGAAATATTGAGGAAGAAAATGAAAATTCTTAATACCGATATTTGCATTATTGGTGCTGGTTCTGGCGGTTTAAGTGTTGCAGCTGGTGCAAGGGCCTTTGGGTCATCGGTTGTTTTGATTGAAAAGGACAAGATGGGAGGAGATTGCCTTAATGCTGGCTGTGTCCCCTCAAAGGCGTTTATTGCGGCAGCTAAAAAGGCTTATGCCTATAAGGGCGCTAAAGGGTTTGGAGTTTCCTATATTAAGCCAGAGGTAGATTTTGCTAAAGTTCAGACGTATGTAAAAAATGTGATTGCAGGCATTGCACCCCATGACAGTGTTGAAAGATTTGAGGGGCTTGGAGTTAAAGTAATCAAAGGTGAGGGGCGCTTTATTGATGAAAAAACTGTTGAGGCCAATGGGATTAGAATTAAGGCGCGCCGATTTATCATTGCAACTGGCTCTCGTCCTGCCATTCCACCAATTGCAGGGCTGAAGGGAATAAAATATTTCACCAATGAAAATATTTTTGATCTTAAAGTCCTTCCCACGCATTTAATCATCATTGGTGCAGGATCAATTGGCATTGAGCTTGCGCAAGCTTTTAACAGACTTGGGGCTAAGGTTAGTGTGATAGAAAAATTTAATGCGCTCGCAAAAGATGATGAGGAATTAACAAAAATCGCTCTTGAAAATATTCGCTCTGAGGGGGTTAAAATTTATGAAAAAACTGACATTGAAAATATTAAACAAAAAAATGATGAGATAATAGTTTCGATTGCTGCAAATGATAAACAAAATAGTAAGGCACAAAGCATCAAAGGTTCACACTTGCTGCTTGCAGCTGGCCGTGCGCCAAATATAAAGGGGCTTGAGTTAGAAAAAGCAAATGTTGAATTTGATAAAAATGGCATAATCACCAACCAAGGCCTTCGCACCTCAAATAAAAAAGTCTTTGCTATTGGTGATGTTATTCATGGTTTGCAATTTACCCATGTAGCTGGTTATCAAGCTTCACTCATAGTTAAAAATGCTGTGTTTGGACTGCCGATAAAACAAAACAATGATATTATCCCTTGGGTGACTTATTGCGAGCCTGAAATTGCTAATGTTGGTTTAAGTGAGAGCGTGGCTAAACAGCGATATGGCAATGGGGTTAAAATTGTGCGTTGGGAGTTTAAAGATAATGATCGTGCAAGGGCTATGCAAGAAACTAAGGGTTTGGTTAAACTGATCATTGTTAAAAATGGTAGGATTTTGGGTGCTGGCATAGTTGGGGTGGGTGCTGGAGAGTTAATTTCCTTATTTTCTTATGCTATTGCCAATAAGCAAAAAGCCTCTTCTTTAGTGAATTTTATTGCTCCCTATCCAACCTATAGTGAAATTGCACGTAGAGTGGGGGTAGAGAGCTATAAAGAGAAATTAGAAAACCCATGGATTAAGCGTTATACAAAGCTAATCTCATTATTGCCGTAATTATTTTATGATGATTGCTGTTTTTAACCCCTTCAATTAGATTGAACATATGGATAATAAAAAGCCAAGTTTTTTTAAAGGGTTATCATTTAAGCTGATAGGCACAATCATTGTGGTTATTTTGCTGGTTGAGGTTATGATATATCTTCCCTCGGTTGCAAATTTTCGCGCCTCTTGGTTAAATGATAAACTCTCTAACGCATCAGTTGCAATAAGTGTTTTAGATGTTGTGCCTGATATTATGGACTTGCCAGATGGTTTGGCAGATAGATTGCTAGATTCGGCAGGGGCAATTGCTATGGTTTATCGACGTGATGGACAGAGTCAGCTTATTTCACATAGTAAAATCCAAATGCCAGCTTCTGTAATAAGAGCGGACATGCGGGTTACAGACCCTTTAGGTTTAATAGTGGGGGCGCTTGAAGGCTTATTTTTTGGCTCAAACCGTGTGCTTAATATTGTTGGAACTGTATCAGATAAAAAAACTGCTATTATTGAAGTGCTAGTGTCTGAAGAGCCATTAAGAGTGGCGATGTTTGGCTATTCTCGCAATATTGTTATTTTATCATTGATTGTTGCTTTGATGACTTCGGCGATAATTTTTATCTTTATCAATCGTGTATTTATTTGGCCGATAAATATAATTATTCAAAATATGATAGCATTTCGAAAAAATCCACAAAACGCTTCTTTGATTATGAAGGAGAGCAAACGAAAAGATGAAATTGGCATTGCATTTCGTGAATTAAGGGCAATGGAAAATGATTTATTCTCTATGTTAAAGCAGCGCCAACACTTGGCTGATCTTGGCATGGCTGTAGCAAAAATAAATCATGATTTGCGCAATATGTTAAATTCTGTGCAATTGCTTTCTGAGCAGGTGGCAAGGCTTGATGATCCAGAGGTGCAGCATTTAGCTCCGCGTTTGGTTTACTCATTAGGTAAGGCGATTAGTTTTGCTCAGTCGGTGCTTGAATATGGGCATCAAAACTCTGCACCGCCAAAATTACAGCCTGTGGATTTATCTGCTCTTGTTGATGAGGTGGCAATTGATGCGGGGGTTTTCTCTCACCCCGAAATAAAATTCATCAATAAAGTGCCAGACAATATCAGCTTGATGGTGGATCCCGATCAAATGGCGCGGATATTGGTTAATCTGATTAGAAATTCTGCTCAAGCACTTGAGGCTGTGGGAGTTAGAACCAGTAGTGCTAAAATAATGGTTGATTATGAAGATCGCTCAAGTGAAAATAATGATGATGGTATAGCCATTATGGTTTGTGATAACGGCCCTGGCTTGCCTCCAAGAGCTCTTGAAAATCTTTTCATTGCTTTTGAGGGGTCAGTTAGGGCTGGTGGGGTTGGTCTTGGTTTAAGTATTGCGCGGGAGTTGAGCGAGGCGCATGGGGGTAAGTTAGAATATGTAGAGCAAACAAAGGGCGCAAGATTTGAAATTTGTCTGCCCCGTTCAGCTCTTATGAATTCAGAATTTAAAAATTAAAAAAGTTTCATCTTGCCAAAACTATTGCCTTTAGTATATGTGTGCGCTCATGCTTTGATAAAGACTGTCAAAACATACGCGCCGGTAGCTCAGCTGGATAGAGTACTTGACTACGAATCAAGGGGTCGGGAGTTCGAATCTTCCCCGGCGCGCCATTTTATGATCTCGCGGTAATTCGCTTTGCTCATATCTCCG
>JALSJY010000226.1 GCA_026989045.1 Hyphomicrobiales bacterium
TGGCATTGAAAAGCGAGAGTTAATGACTTCGCAATATTCAAATCAAGATATGGAAATGCAAATGAGTGTTAAAGATTGTTTTGATCCCAATTGGCTACTTAATCCTGCAAAAGTTTATCCGCTACACTTAAGTGAAGCTCGGCGTGATGGCTTAAAAGCATCAAGAGAGAGTGGAGTAAAATAATGAGTAAAATTTTAACTCCAAAGGACGAAGCCGAGTTAGCAAAAATGGTTGCAAGAGCCAATAAAAATAAAACCCGCTTAAGAATAGAAGGTGGTGGTACTCGTCAAGACTTGGGTAATTTAATAAAGACTGATGCGACATTATCGTTAAAAAATATTTCTGGCATAACCCTATATGAACCAGGTGCTTTAACATTAGTAGCAAAAGCTGGCACGCCGCTTAAAGAGATAGAAAAAGCGTTAAAAAAACACTCCCAGCGCTTAGCTTTTGAGCCAATGGATCATAGGGCTATTTTTGGCTCAAAGGGTGAGCCGACAATTGGCGCTATTGTTGCGGGCAATATTTCTGGCTCAAGGCGTATTATTGCAGGTGGTTGTCGTGATTCTCTTATTGGGGTGCGTTTTATCAATGGTAATGGTGAGATAATTAAAAACGGCGGCCGTGTGATGAAAAATGTTACGGGGCTTGATTTGGTCAAACTAATGGCTGGCTCATTCGGCACGCTTGGGGTTATTTCTGAGGTTTCATTTAAGCTTTTACCTGTAGCGCAAAGAAAGGTAAGCTTAGAAATCAAAGGCCTTTCAAGCGAGCAAGCAATATCTATCATGTCAAAAGCCTTAGGCTCACCTTTTGAAATTACGGCGGCGGCACATCTACCCAAAAATTTAAACAATAAAAACGGTGATGCAAAAACCCTATTAAGAATAGAAGGTTTCGATAGTCGGGTTGATTATCGTATTGAAAAATTAAGCGAGCTTATTGCTAATAATATTGAAATAACAACCATTGAGGGTAAAGAACATGATAAATTATGGCGTTATATTCGCAATGTTAAGATATTTAAAAACTCAAAAAACCCGCTTTGGAAATTATCAATAAAGCCAAGTGACGCACCAGATATAGAAAAGCAATTGATAGATAAAACGGGCGCTGATATGTTTTTTGATTGGGCGGGTGGTTTAATCTGGTTGCAAATGCAAGATGAAGACAATGCGCATGCGGATGTGGTGCGTCATATTGTTAAGCAATTTGGCGGGCATGCAACATTGGTGCGTGCATCAGATGAAATAAGAGAGGCGGTTGAAATATTTCAACCCGAGCAGGTAGGAATTGCAAAATTATCAAACCTTATTCGTAAAAAATTTGACCCGAGTGGAATATTAAATCCGAATTTAATGGGTAATTTAGGAGATGAAAATGCAAACTAATTTCACTCCTAAGCAGTTAAAAGACAAAGCCATTGTAAAAATGGATAAAATTTTTCGTTCATGTGTGCATTGCGGCATGTGCACTGCCACTTGCCCCACCTATCAAATTTTAGGCGATGAATTAGATAGTCCACGGGGGCGGATTTACCTCATTAAAGACATGTTAGAAAATGAGCGTGTGCCAGATGAAAATACCGTATTGCATATTGATAGATGTCTAAGTTGTTTAGCTTGCACAACAACTTGCCCATCGGGGGTTGATTATATGCATTTAATCGATCACGGGCGTGAATATGTTGAGAAAAAATATAAGCGCAAGTGGGACGATAGGCTGATGCGCTGGATTTTGGCTCGCATTCTGCCCTATCCAAATCGTTTTAGGCTTTCAATTTATGGCGCGAAATTAGCTAAGCAATTTTCGTTTCTTATTCCTAAGAAATTTCGCACTATGATTGACTTTGCTCCAAAGAAAATTCCACCAAAATCAGCAAATGATCGACCGCAGATTTTTAAAGCTAAGGGCAAACGTATAAAGAGAATTGCGCTAATGACAGGTTGCGCACAAAAAGTGTTAAATACCGATATAAATGATGCAACTATTCGCATTTTAACCCGCCATGGTTGCGAGGTTGTTGTGGCTAAAGGGGCGGGCTGTTGCGGAGCGCTAACTCACCACATGGGCAAGAGTGATGAAAGCCATAAAACGGCTGCAAAAAATATCAGGTCATGGTTTAATGAAATAAATGGCGAGGGGCTAGATGCAATTGTAATTAACACATCTGGTTGCGGCACAACGGTAAAAGATTATGGTGTTATGTTTGAGGGGCATGCTTTAGCAAAAGAAGCGGCAATGATTGCTAGCAAGGCAAAAGATATTTCTGAGGTGATGATGGAGCTTGACCTTAAAACCAATGATGACAAAAGAAATCTTAAAATTGCCTATCATGCGGCTTGTTCGCTTCAGCATGGCCAACAAATAAAAACAAAGCCAAAAACATTGCTTAAAAAAGCTGGCTTTATATTGGTTGAGCCTGTTGATTCTCATCTTTGTTGCGGCTCTGCTGGCACATATAATCTTATGCAGCCAGAAATATCAAATCAGTTGAAGGACAATAAAGTCAGACATATAAAAGCAACAAAGGCTGATATTATCGCCACAGGAAATATCGGCTGTATGATACAGATAGGCTCTGGCATAGATATGCCTATTGTGCATACGGTTGAATTGTTAGATTGGGCAACTGGCGGGCCGATACCGCCTGCACTTAAAGGCAAGCTATAGACAGATGATTGGTATTTTAGGCTCTATCAACCTTGATCTTATTTCTTATTGTGATGAATTGCCAAATATTGGCGAAACTATTTTAGGAAAGAAATTTATTTCTGCCCCCGGTGGCAAAGGAGCTAATCAGGCTTTGGCGGCGGCTCGTGCTGGAGGGCAGATTAAATTTTATGGTGCAGTTGGCAATGATGGATTTGCAAAAATTGCCCTAAGCGAATTTAACAAAGAAGCAATTGATCTAAAGGGCATAAAAATTGTGGAGCAGGCAACAGGCACAGCCAATATTATAGTTGATGCAAATGGCAATAATATAATCGTAGTTGCCTCGGGTGCAAATGCTGAAATTGATAAAAAAATGGCAAAAAAAACTATCGCCAATATGAATGAAGGCGATATTTTATTATTAAATCAGGAAATTCCATTTGATGTTATTCTCTTGGCGCTGGAGTTAGCTAAAAAAGCAAAAATCCTCACTATTTTAAATATCGCCCCTATCATTTGCGGCACTAAACAATTGGCCGCATTAGCCGATATTGTCATTGCTAATCAGAGTGAGTTTAATGAATTGGTGGATAAAGAAATTTCTTTTGATAAAATTCAAAGTCAGATAAAAAAATATGCCCTATATAATGAGCAAACTCTGGTTGTTACGCTTGGGGAAAATGGTGCAATTTATGCTAACAAGAAAGACTGCCAGATAATAAAAGCGCCCAAAGTAACCTCAATTGATAGCGTGGGGGCGGGAGATTGTTTTTGCGGGGTGTTAGCTAGCTATCTTGATGAGGGATTTTCGATGAAGCAAGCTACTAATAAGGCAATTATTGCAGGATCTTTAGCAGTATTAAAAACTGGCGCACAAACATCTTTTCCATATAAAGAGGAAATTGAAAGTTATGGATAAGGTAAATAAAATAAAGCTAATAAAATTAGCAACCTGTTGTCAGCTTTACTTAAAAATGCTAGCGAAATGATGAAATACTATTCCATTAGGATTTAATGAAAATTATTTTAGGAAAAATCATGACTAAAAAGAAAAACACAGATAAAAATGATACAAATGAAGATGCAAAAAAATCAGATAACACGCCAGCAGCTGGCCAACCTCTTGCTCCATCTTTAAGCCTATTAACCCAATATATCAGCGATCTTTCGTTTGAAAATCCTGAAGCACCAGATTCGATTATTTCTGGTTCAGGCGCACCACAAATTTCTATTGCAATAAACAACCAAGTTAAAAAACGTGAAGATGATAGCTTTATTGTTGAATTGGCGCTTAACGCCAAGGCAGAACGCGATGGAAAAGTTTTGTTTAATGTTGAATTAGTTTATTGCGGCGTGTTTCGCATTCAAAATGTACCAGAAAATCAACTTGCACCATTTTTAATGATTGAATGCCCACGCCTATTATTCCCTTTTGCTCGCCAGATATTGGCGCAGGTTACACAATCTGGTGGCTTCCCACCAATTATGATGGAGCCAGTAGATTTTGCAGCGATTTATCGTCAGAATCTTGAAAATATGGCCAAACAGAATGAAGAAAATGCCAAGCCAAATTAAGAGTTTAATATGACACCACATAATGAAGCAAAATTAGGTGATTATGCAGATACAGTATTGTTGCCTGGTGATCCTTTACGCGCTAAATGGATAGCTGAGAATTTTTTAGCGGACGTAAAACAAGTAAACGGGGTTAGAAATTGCTTAGGTTATACTGGCCTTTGGAAAGGCAAACCTATTTCTGTGCAAGCTACAGGAATGGGTCAGCCATCTTGCGCTATTTATGTACATGAATTGCTTGATGTTTATAAGGTGAAAAACCTAATCAGGGTTGGCACTTGTGGCGGCTTACACGAAAAAGTCAAAATTCGCGATGTAATAATTGCCATAAGTGCGGCTACCGATAGTTCAATGAATGACAAGTTTGCGCCCTATCATTATGCTCCATTTGCTAATTTTGAATTGCTATCAAAAGCAGCGGAATTATCAAAAAAGCGTAAATATACCACTCATGTTGCAAGTGTTGTTTCCTCTGATGTTTTTTATGTCCCAGATGGGGCTAATTCTTATGGTGATTTACCCAATCATGGGGTGTTGGCGGTTGAGATGGAGGCCTCGGCTATTTATACATTAGCTGCGCAATTTGATGCCCGTGCTTTATGCATCTGCACTATGACCGATTGCCTTGTTAGTGGCGATCAAATTGATGCCCACCAACGCCAAACCTCACTAACACAAATGGTTGAATTAGCGTTGGATACAGCAAATGAGGCTGAACCTAGTTCTTAGAGTTAAGCCATTTAGTGAAGAGGATTTCTGCCAATGCACCTTTTGCTTGTTGATGGCTCAACTTTTATTTTTCGCGCCTATCATGCTCTGCCGCCCTTAACTCGCAAGTCTGATGGCTTGCCTATTGGTGCGGTTTCTGGCTTTTGCAATATGTTGTTTAAGTTGGTTGATAATTTTAAGAACGGGCAAGAGCCAACACATATGGCCGTGATTTTTGATCATAAGGGCAAGACATTTCGCAATGATTTTTACCCAGAGTATAAAGCCCATCGACCTCCCGCTCCTGAAGACTTAGTGCCGCAATTTCCACTTACCCGTGAAGCAACGAAAGCTTTTTCTATTTCTAGCGTTGAGCAAGAAGGATATGAAGCAGATGATTTAATTGCCACCTATGCAATAAAAGCAAAGCAAGCGGGCGGACGAGTTACCATCATCTCAACCGATAAAGACCTCATGCAATTGATTGATAAAGATGGTCAGATAAAAATGTTTGATAGCTTAAAAGATCGCACCATTGGCTTTGACGAAGTGAAAGAGAAATTTGGCGTAACACCAGATAAGGTTATTGAGGTGCAATCTCTTGCTGGTGATAGCGTTGATAATATTCCTGGTGTTCCCGGTATCGGAATAAAAACTGCCGCTTTGCTTATCAATGAATTTGGTGATTTAGAGACCTTACTGGCACGGGCTAGTGAGATTAAGCAAAATAAACGCCGTGAAAACTTAATTGAATTTGCCGATCAGGCAAGAGTTTCGCATCGCTTGGTGACATTAAAACAAGATGTGCCTGTTGAGCATGAGTTAGAGGATTTTGCTCGTCAGCCGATTGAAGCAAAATTTGTTTTGCCTTTTCTAAAGGCAATGGAATTTAATACGATAGCAAGGCGAATTGCAAACTCTATTGATGCTGATGTTGACGCATATGATGCCGATGCTAAACTAGCAGCAAATGGTAATTCTTCTAGCATAGCTACGGATTTACCTTTTCAAGCAAGTGACGAGGGAAATAGTGATGTGAATTCAAAAAACACCCCTTTAAAATTTGCTCAGGATATGGTTACTAAAATATCTGATATTTCCATTGATTACGAAAAATATCAGACCATCACTAATATGCATGATTTGCAGATTTGGATTGATAAAATTCAAGCTAAAGGGCATGTAGCAATCGATACAGAAACAACAGGATTAGATAATCAAAAAGCTGATTTGGTTGGTATAAGCCTTGCGGTTGAAATTGAGCATGCTTGCTATATTCCTCTTGGACATATTAAAGAGCAAAAAACCATCTCCGATCAAGCGGATATATTTGGAGAAGATGATATTTTTGCCCAAAGTAAAATATCTAATAATGGACTTGTTGAGGGGCAGCTTGAATTAACTCAAGTGATTGATGCGCTCAAGCCAATTTTACAAGATGCTTCTATTCTTAAAATCTTGCAAAATGCCAAATATGACATGGGTATATTAAGTCGCTATGGTATCAATATTATTGGTTTTGATGACACAATGCTACTTTCTTATGCAATTGATGGGGCAAGAGGCAATTCTATGGATGCGCTTAGTGAGCGCTGGTTGGGTCATAAGCCAACTGCCTTTAAAGATATTGCTGGGGTAGGAAAAAAGCAAATCAGTTTTGAAAAAATTGAAATTGATGTGGCTAGCAAATACGCTGCTGAAGATGCCGATATTACTCTTAGGCTTTGGTATATATTAAAAGCTCGCCTAGTCGCCAAAAAAGCTACAAATGTTTATGAAACACTTGAGCGCCCGCTGGTTGGTGTTTTGGCACGAATGGAGGCGCGAGGTATATCGCTTGATAGGAAAATGCTCGCTCGCCTTTCAGGCGAATTTGCTCAACGTGCTGCAGCAATGCAGGCAATTGCTTTTGAAATGGCGGGCGAAGAGTTTAACCTAGGTTCACCCAAACAACTTGGTGAAATATTATTTAACAAAATGGGTTTAAAGGGTGGTAAAAAAACCAAAACTGGCGCTTGGCAAACGGGTGTTTCAGTACTTGAGGACTTAGCAGCAAATGATGTGCCACTAGCAAAGGTAATTTTAGACTGGCGCGCAATCAGCAAGCTTAAATCTACCTATTCTGATGCTTTGCCAAATTTCATAAATTCACGCACAGGGCGTGTGCATACTTCTTATCATCAAGCGGCGGTAATTACTGGGCGGCTCTCCTCCTCTGATCCTAATTTGCAAAATATTCCTATTAGGAGTGAAGATGGCCGCAAAATTCGCACAGCTTTCATTGCCGCAAATGGCAAGAGCCTAATCTCAGCTGATTACTCACAAATTGAATTGCGAATATTGGCTCATATTGCCGATATTGCAGCATTAAAAAAAGCCTTTGCTGATGGTTTGGATATTCACGCCATGACGGCATCTGAAATATTTAATGTGCCAATAAAAGACATGGATGCAAATATTCGCCGCAATGCCAAGGCAATAAATTTTGGCATTATTTATGGGATTTCTGCTTTCGGCCTAGCAAATCAACTTGGTATTTCTCGCACTGAGGCAAGTGATTATATCAAAGCCTATTTTGAGAAATTCCCCGGAATAAAAGATTATATGGAGGTGCAAAAAAGCTTAGTTAAAGAGCAGGGTTTTGTGGAAACAATATTTGGCCGCAAAATTATACTTGAAAATGCTAATTCAAAAAACCCAATGGAGCGGGCTTTTGTTGAGCGTGTTTCAATCAATGCGCCAATTCAAGGCTCTGCCGCTGATATTATCCGCCGTGCAATGATTCACATGGAGCCAGCATTAAAAGATAAAAAAATTGAGGCCGATATGTTATTACAAGTGCATGACGAATTGATTTTTGAGGTAGCCAAGGGTGATGAAGAAAAATCCATCAAAGCAATTTCAGATATAATGAGCCATGCAGCAGAACCTGCCGTGCAGTTATCCGTCCCACTTATCATTGATGCCAAGGCCGCCAATAATTGGAATGATGCGCATTAAAATTCAAATCCCGAGGTAAAATTTGCCAAAATCCACTCTATCTTTCGAAGCAATAATTTTTGATATGGACGGCATATTGCTTGATACTGAGGTGCTTTTTAAGCAGGCAAGTTTTGAGGTTGCAAAAGGCTTGGGTTTTGAGATGCGTGAGGAGATTTATATCGCAAGCGTTGGAACGCCTGGTGATGTTGCAAGGGGGATAATTTGTGATGGTATGGGGAAAGATTTTCCATTTAAAGAGTTTGATATTCTTTGGCAAAAATGGATGAAAGCACGATTGAGCAAAAATGTTCCAACCAAAACTTACGTGCGTGAAATTTTACAACATTTGAGCGAAAATAATATCCCAATCGCTGTTGCTACCTCAAGTAGCTTTACCTCAGCCAACAATAATCTTAAGGCCGCTGATTTGCTTAAATATTTTAACACTCTTATTACCAGTGATGATATTATCAATGGCAAGCCGCACCCAGAGCCATTTTTAAAAGCGGCTAATAGTTTGGGAGTTGACCCAAAGCAATGCCTAGCAATTGAAGATAGTTATAATGGTATCCGCTCAGCAAATAGCGCTGGCATGAAGGCTATAATGATACCAGATTTATTGCCGCCCACCGATGAAATTGAAAAACTTTGCCATTTAATTTTGCCCTCAATGCAAGATTTACATCATATTATTAGTGCAAAAAATTGATATGAAAAACCAAAGCACAAGTAAAAAAGCTACATATATCGGTTTTGGCGCAATATTGCTTTGGGCAATGCTGGCTGTTCTGGTTAGTTTGCTTGGCGAAATACCCCCCTTTCAAATGCTGGCTATGAGTTTTTATATTGCTTTTTTTATTGGCCTGATTGCAGCATTTTTTAGCCAAGTAAATTTAATAGAAATAGCAAAAATGCCGCTTAAAGTTTGGGCTTTAGGAGTTAGTGGCTTATTTGGTTATCATTTTTTGCTTTTTAGTGCGTTTAAAAATGCTCCTGTTTTACAGGTAAATCTAATCAATTATTTATGGCCATTATTGATTGTGTTATTCTCATCTTTTTTGCCAAAAACGCTCGGAGGTGGCGGGCTTAAATATTGGCATATCATTGGTGCTTTATTTGGATTTGGCGGAATGGTGTTAATTATTAGCTCTGGTGATGTTTCATTGTTACAAAACTCAAACTGGTTCGGCCTTATCTTAGCGTGGGCGGCGGCAATTGTTTGGGCTTCATATTCTGTGCTTTGCCGACTTGTTGCTCATATTTCTAGCCATGCAATAACGCTATTTTGTCTTGTCACGGCAATTGCTTCAACATTTATGCATCTATATTTTGAGCAAACTATCTTCCCACAGGACTTAATTGAGTGGTTGGCAATTTTTGCATTAGGAGTCGGCCCGGTTGGGGGTGCTTTTTATCTGTGGGATTATGGCATGAAACACGGCGACATTGCTATATTAGGTGCAAGCGCATATTTAACCCCATTGCTAAGCACATTTATGTTGGTTTTATTTAATATCAGCCAGCCAGATTTTCGCCTTTGGATTGCCACAATATTCATAACATTTGGTGCAGTATTTGCTGCAAAAGACGTGATTTTTATGGTTAATAAAAAGTAAATAATCATAGTTAACAAAAGATTATTAACCATGGTTAATCAAATGTAAAAAAGTTTGGCAATTTTGGCTTGCTGGTTTATACTGGGCTTGATAAACATTTATTTTGGAATATATTTTGAACGTGGCAAATCCCATTTCATTTAAGCAATTTTATAAGATATTGCCTTTGGTTATTATTTTAGTTTTGGCAGGTGTTTTTTTAAATACCTCAAAAGCTGCTGCACAAGAAACAAATCAAACAGCAGACAATTTAGCGCCTGCTTTAAC
>JALSJY010000227.1 GCA_026989045.1 Hyphomicrobiales bacterium
CAGATAATAGTGATTTGTTGCGCACTAGCTTAAATTTAAACTGTTTTGAGTTGATATTTTGTCAACCACAAAATGATTTTCAAAACAACAGCCAAAGCAATAATCAAAACACTTACCAAAATAATATTCCAAATAATACCCAGCCAATTATACTCGCAGATGATAATATTATTTTAGCGCCTGATCTTGGTCAGTTTTCGGGCGCTGCAGTTGAGCAAATATTACCAACCCCCGCTACGGTCTATGACTATTCACTTGAACTAAAGGGCGCTTTTCAAAATGATCACAATGGTGAGCGTTTTGAAATTATTGCTACACCTAGCGTTAGTGTTTCGCATAAAAATCGCAACGCACAATATAATCTCGGCACTAGTGCAAGCCTATCAAAACAGCTTGATGGGGAATTTCGATTATTTGACGGGAATATAGATTTTGGCTCAAATTATATTCTTGATAGGGATACAAATGCAAGCCTAAGCGCTAATTTAGCAGCAACTCAGGCCTCACCTAATGACCCTTCACTTGATAGCACTATCGCCATTGCGCCAATTACAGTTTCTGGGAGTGCTGATGGGGTCATTTCACGTCAATTTGATCGCCTAACGGGTGAGTTGCGAACTTCCATTGCTCGAACTGTTTTTGGTGAAAGCCAGCTAAATACTGGTATTTGGCAAGATAATTCAGTCGGCAATAATACAAATTTAGGTGCTGGTTTGCGACTAGGTTATGAACTGACACCAATTATAAGCATTTATGTTGATTCTTCTTATAATCGAACAAATTATGACAATGATTCACTTATTTTAGCTGCCAATCAAAGTAATAATTATTATCAAATTGGAGCTGGATTGTCAGGAAGCTGGAGAGATGTAATTACTGCGCAAGCCTATATTGGTTATAGTTTTTTGCAATATGATAATGCTATGCTTACTGATGCACATGGAACTTTGTTTAATGCTTCCTTGGGATATATTTCTGTCACTGGAGTTGATTTTAATGCTGATTTTTCAAAAACTATCAGTGCCGCTGATCCAACTATTGGGGCTTCTACTCGCATTGAATATACAACTAGCGCCTCAGCTTCTTATCAAATAAACGACTGGCTAACAGCGCGGGCAACAATTGGCGCTGGCTGGGCGCACTATATTGGAATTGCTGATATTGAGCGATCATATAATGTTGGCGTTGGAGCTGATTATAAAATTAATCGCCAAGCAAGCCTATCCGCTGACTATTCTAAAAATAGTTTGCAAACTACCGCTCTAGGAAACCGCCAAAGTGATAGGTTTGAAGTTGGAATTACTTTTTCGCGCTAAGAATATTTAAAAGTTCACTCATAAAGTCACCTTTAATATCATCTCGATCAAGAGCATAGGCAACATTGGCAGTTAAAAATCCAATTTTTGATCCACAATCAAATGTTTTTCCATCAAATTTCACACCTGTAAAGTCTTGGGTTTTTAATAATTTTTGCATGGCATCGGTAATTTGAATTTCACCACCGGCACCTTTTATATGCGAGCCAAGAAGTTCAAATATTTCTGGCTGTAAAATATATCTTCCTGAAATTATTAAGTTAGATGGTGCATCTTTAATTGTAGGTTTTTCAACCATTTGATCAATTTTAAAGGCCTCATCTTCCCCTGCACCTCGTCCAACAATTCCATAAGATGAGACATCATTTGGATCAACCTCTTCAACTGCAATAATATTACCTGAGTTCTGATGATAAGCCTTCATCATTTGTTTAAGTGCGCCAGGAGTGGCCTTAATCAACATATCGGGTAATAAAAGCGCAAATGGTTCATTTCCAACAATATCTCTTGCACACCAAACTGCATGACCAAGCCCAAGCGGCTCTTGCTGGCGGGTGAAACTTGCCTGCCCAGCAATTGGCAAATCTGCTTGCAATTCTTCAAGCGCTTTAGTTTTGCCACGCTCTTTTAATGTTGTTTCAAGTTCGAACTGTCTATCAAAATGATCTTCAATCACGCCTTTATTTCTACCAGTAACAAACACAAAATGCTCAATTCCAGCCTCACGCGCCTCATCAACCGCATATTGAATTAAGGGACGATCAACAACTGTCAGCATTTCTTTTGGCATTGCTTTTGTTGCTGGTAAAAATCTTGTTCCAAGTCCGGCAACTGGAAAAACAGCGGTTCTAACTTTTTTACTCAAATCATCAACTCCCAAAACAACATAAATTTCATTTAATAATAGTAAGCCTATCTAAATATCTGATGAATATAATAATAAAAACTTTGACGCTTGAAATTTAACAATGAAAGAAAGAAATTATGGCTGTTTTAGTAACAGGTGGGGCAGGATATATTGGCTCGCATATGGTGTTGGCACTTTGTGATGCTGGTGAAAAAGTTATTATTATAGACAATCTAACTACTGGATTTGAGTGGGCAATTGATAGCCGAGCAACATTTATTAAGGGTAATGCTGGAGATGTTGATTTAGTGCTAAAAGCCATTCAAGAACATGATATAAATGAAATAATTCATTTTGCTGGCTCTATTATTGTGCCTGAGTCTGTGAGTGATCCGCTAAAATATTATGAAAATAATACATGTGTTACGCGTAATCTTTTGCAAGCGGCGCTTAAGGGTGATGTGCAGCATTTTGTTTTTTCTTCAACCGCAGCTGTTTATGGTATGGTAGGAATAGAGCCTGTTGATGAAGATAATTCATTAAATCCTGCCTCTCCTTATGGCCGCTCAAAACTCATGAGCGAAATGATGTTGGCAGATGTAAGTGCTGCTCACCCACTTACTTTTGGCGCTTTAAGATATTTTAATGTGGCGGGGGCTGACCCAAAGGGGCGTTCTGGACAGTCCAGCCCAAATGCAACTCATTTAATTAAAATAGCAACACAGACAGCTCTTGGTCAAAGAGATCATATTGATGTTTATGGCTCTGACTATAATACACCTGATGGCACATGTGTTAGAGATTATATCCACGTCAGTGATTTAATAAATGCACATATATTACTGCTTAAATATTTGCGTGATGGTGGGCAAAGTAATATTATGAACTGTGGTTATGGTCAGGGCTATTCGGTTAATCAAGTTATTGATATGGTTAAATCTGTTTCTGGTATTGATTTTAATGTGCGCCATGTTGATCGCCGTGCGGGCGATCCAGATGCGATAGTTGCGGCATCAAAAAAACTTAAAAGCTTGGTAGGTTGGCAACCAGAGCATGATGATCTAGAAAAAATAATAAAATCAGCTCTAGCTTGGGAAAAATATCTAATATCACGAAATACTTAATATTCTAAAGCAGGTAATAAAATGCTCAAAAAGTTAACCATAGCGCTTTTCTTGTTTTTATCTAGTGTTATGGCACTAAATGCAGCCCCAATCGAGAGCTTTGGTGATTTCATTAAAAGTTTTGAAAAAACCGCCATTAGTGCTGGAATTTCAAAGCAGACATATCGCAATGCAACAAAAAACCTCACTCCGATAGCTAATATTCCAGGTCTTGTTCGATCACAACCAGAGTTCACAACTCCAATATGGGTTTATATTGATAAACGGGTATCAGCCTCAAGAATAGCTAGAGGAAAACAGGCTTTTGCGGCTAACGTAGAGCTTTTTAATCGCATTGCTAAAACCTATGGAGTTGATCCTGCAATTTTAGCCTCTATCTGGGGTATGGAAACAGATTATGGTGGAGTGCTAAATAATAAAAAACTGATAAAGCCCATTATTGCCTCGCTTGCAACTTTAGTGCATCAGCGTCGTGATCGTCTTAAAGAGGACGAGAAAGAACTTATTGCCGCCCTAAAGCTTATTCAAAGTTATGGCTGGGAAAAAGAAACATTGGTTGGCTCATGGGCTGGCGCAATTGGCCATACTCAAGTGATTGCATCTGGATTATTAAAAAACGGCACAGATGGCGATGGTGATGGTATAATTAACCCGCACACCTCTTTGGCAGATGCTTTGGCTACCAGTGCAAAATTTTTAGTTTCGCTTGGTTATGTGTCAGGTGTTGATTGGGGCTTTGAAGTGGATTTGCCAAATAATTTTGACTATTCTCTTGCTACTCGCACAAAATTACGACCGATAGATTTTTTTGTGAATAAGGGAGTAAAACGGGTAAAAGGGCGTGAGTTTTCTGATTTAAACACTTTTGTGTTTTTATATATCCCTGCAGGAAAAACTGGACCTAAATTTTTAATGACGCAAAATTATTTGGTGCTGAAAGCTTATAATTTTTCTGATAGCTATGCGCTTTCGGTTGCGCATCTTGCTGATAGACTAAAAGGCTCTGGAGCTTTTACTTCACCTTGGCCAAAACAAACAAAATTTCCAAATCTCAAGCAAAGGATTTATATTCAAAAACGCCTTAAACAGCTTGGTTTTTATGATGGGGAAGTTGATGGTCGCCTAGGGCCAATCACACAAAAAGCCTATAGTCAATTTCAAAGCAGTAATGGTCAAACTGGCGATGGTTTTATTACTCTCAAATCTTATGAGATATTAAAAAAATAAAATTTGCCTTGGTTTTGGCTAATGTTAGAGATATTGTTTTTTTGATGAAAAAAAATATAATTTCAACATTGTTTTTATTGTTATTCATGGGCGTTTTTTGGCCAATAAATAGCTATGCACAAACCACTGAGAATAGGATTGAAAGCAGAGGTGAATATAAAGCTGAAACTAGAATAGAATTGGCGCAAAATAAACCAACCAATATTTTCGAACTTTTATTTGGGCCACAAAAAACAAAAGAAGTTCCCTCACGTAAGGTGCAAAAAACTACACGAAAACCCGCTCCAAGAGCCAGCTTACCACCGCCAACCCCAGAGGTTGAGAAATCACCAACTGCTACTAGATTGATTGTTATTGGTGATTCATTAGCAATAGACTTAGCTAAAGCCTTAAAGCGTTTTTATGCTAAAGATCCAAATCTAACAATAATTGGGCAGGGGGTTGGCTCTTCTGGCTTCGTTCGTGATGATTTTTTTGATTGGGGTAATGCTTTAAAACAAGCAATTAAAGCCGATAGTTTTGATATTGCTGTGGTTATTATGGGCATAAATGACAAGCAAAATCTTATGGTCAATGGGGCAAGCGAAAAGCCCTTAACTGATGCTTGGAAAAAAGCTTATAGCGACAGACTAGATAGTTTTTTAGGCCAGTTCCGAGCCGCTAACAAACCCGTTGTTTGGGTTGGCTTGCCACCAATGGCATCGCCTAGGTTTTCAAATTCTATGATACAGATTTCTTCGCTACAACAGCGGGCTGCATTTTCTGGCGGCGCAGAATTTATTGATATATATAAGCGTTTTGCTGATGAAAATGACCGCTATACCTCAATGGGCCCCAGTATTTCTGGTCAAAATGTTTTGATGCGTAAGTCTGATGGCATTCATTTTTCTAGCGCAGGATCAGACAAATTAGCATTTTATATCAACCAATCCGTGAAGCATTTTTATCGAGGTGGCACAATTAGTTTAGCTATTAGTGATCCGCTTCTCGGCACAGATAGCTTGCATTTAGAGCGTCCTCCTTTTCAAGGCCTTAGCCAAATTCGAATGTTAGAAGTCGCAGGCGCTGTAATGCCAATAAGTAATTTTAAACCAAGGGCAAATGAAATGATAAATGCAACCAATGAGGAACCAATGTTGCAAGTTTTAAATTTACAAAAACTAGTTAGCGCTCCTGTTGGTAGAGCTGATTCTTTTGGGGTTGGCATTGATTTAAATGTTGAGCTACAAAAAAATAATTAAATTATAGCGGCAAATCTGTTTCACCCATTAAATCAAGATCAATTGCATGTGCGGCCTGTCGACCCTCTTTTATTGCCCAAACCACTAAAGACTGCCCACGGCGCATATCGCCTGCACTATAAACCCCTTTTACTGAGGTTTGATAGTCATTTGTATTAGCCAATAGGTTTTTCCGACCATCAAGTTTAGCTCCTAATTCTTCAAGCATGCCATGATAAATTGGATGAGCAAAACCAATAGCCATTAATACAAGATCAGCCTGAATATCAAATTCTGTTCCCTTAATTGGCTGGCGTTTTTCATCGACTTTGGCACATTTTACATATTGGGAATGACCGTTTTCATCGGCAATAATTTCAAGGCTAGCTGCAGAAAATTGCCTTGTTGCTCCCTCTGCCTGTGAAGATGATGTGCGCATTTTTATTGCCCAATGTGGCCAATTTGTTAGTTTGTCCTCATGCAATGGTGGCTGTGGACGAATATCCATTTGTGTAACTGCAATTGCACCTTGTCTAATCGCAACGCCTACACAATCAGAGGCAGTATCACCACCCCCAATAACAACAACATGCTTACCAGCGGCGCTAATTGGTTGAAATTCGCTTACGTCTTCACCGCCATTGATGCGGTTTTGTAAAATTAAATATGGCATAGCAAAATGCACGCCCTCTAACTTATCTCCCTTACAGCCAACCTCACGCGGACTTTCAGATCCCCCACAAAGCAACACCGCATCATGATTGTCTTGTAAGTCCCTTAGAGGACGAGTTATGCCAATATTTTCACCATAGTGAAAAACTACTCCCTCAGCTTCAAGATGGGAAAGGCGGATATCGATATGGTGTTTTTCCATTTTAAAATCAGGAATACCATAACGCAATAACCCACCAGCTTTGGCCTCACGCTCAAAAATATGCACCTCATGCCCAACCCTAGCAAGTTGTTGCGCTGCTGCTAGCCCTGCAGGACCGGAGCCAACAATAGCAATTTTTTTGCCTGTTTTACTCTCAGCAGGGCGTGCTTTAACCCAGCCTTCTTTTATTGCCATATCAGCAATTGCCTGCTCGATGGTTTTTATTGAAACAGGTATGTCTTCAAGATTAAGTGTGCATGCTTCTTCACATGGAGCGGGGCAAATGCGGCCAGTAAATTCAGGGAAATTATTAGTTGAATAAAGCCTAAGAGTTGCCTCACGCCACTCTCCCTTATAAACCATATCATTCCAATCAGGAATTTGGTTGTTTAATGGGCAACCAGTATTGCCATGACAATAAGGAACTCCGCAATCCATGCAACGAGCCGCTTGGTCAACAATACGGCCTTGTGAAAGGGGAATGGTAAATTCGTCATGATGGCGCACCCTGTCAGAAGCTGGTTGATAGCGTTTCTGTTCACGATCAATTTCAAGAAAACCTGTAATTTTACCCATTGTTCGGCTCCCCTTTATTATCAAGTTTCATTTGTTCCATTTGTTTGATGGCGCGGGCATATTCCACTGGCATGATTTTTACAAATTTTGCCCTTGCAACTTCCCAATCATCTAACATGTCTTTTGCTACGCTTGAGCCAGTATAATGATGATGATTTGAAATCAATTGATGTAATCTTTCATCATCATGGCGAGATAAATCACCTGAGACATCAACTCTGCCATGCCATTCAAGGTCACCGCCATGATGGTGCATAGAGCGCATCAGGTTTTCTTCTTCTTCAACTGGCTCAAGGTCAACCATAGCTAAGTTGCAACGCTCAGCAAATTTTTTGTTCTCATCATAAACATAAGCAATTCCGCCCGACATACCGGCTGCAAAATTACGCCCAGTTTCTCCCAACACCACAATAATACCACCAGTCATATATTCACAACCATGATCGCCAGTGCCTTCAACAACAGCAATTGCGCCAGAATTTCTAACCCCAAAACGCTCGCCAGCAATGCCATGAAAATAACACTCGCCAGCAATTGCGCCATAAAGAACCGTATTGCCAACAATGATGGATTTCTCAGCAATGATATTTGTGTTTTGCGGCGGGCGCACAATTATACGACCACCCGAGAGGCCTTTGCCAACATAATCATTGGCCTCACCAATTAAATCAAAGCTTATGCCTTTAGCTAAAAACGCTCCAAAACTCTGCCCTGCAGTGCCATTTAATTGCACTGAGATAGTATCGTCTTTCAAGCCCTCATGGCCATGCGCTTTGGCAATCTCACCAGAAAGCATTGCCCCAGTTGAGCGGTTAGCCGAGCAAATAGGGACATTAAATTTAACTGATGATTTTTCTTTAATTGCTTTTTTGCTTTTTTTGATAAGCTCACGATCAAGCACATCATCAATGTCATGATTTTGAAATTCACTATGATAAATAGTTTCGCCCTTAGCTGGCTCAGGCTTAAAGAATAACTTTTTCAAATCTAATCCTTGTGCCTTCCAGTGATCGCTTAATTCATGCTGGCTTAAAAGGTCGGAGCGGCCAATAATTTGATTGAGATTATTCACTCCCATTTCTGCCATAAGAGAGCGTAATTCTTCAGCAACGAAAAAGAAATAATTGATTACATGCTCAGGAGTTCCTTTAAAGCGTTTGCGCAAAACTGGATCTTGCGTAGCAACACCAACAGGGCAGGTATTAAGATGGCATTTTCGCATCATGATGCAGCCAGCCGCAATCAATGGAGCGGTAGCAAAACCAAACTCATCAGCTCCCAATAAAGCCCCCATCAACACATCTCGCCCAGTGCGAAGTCCGCCATCAACCTGCAATATTATGCGTGAGCGAAGTCGGTTCATCACTAAAGTCTGATGGGTTTCAGCCAAGCCAATTTCCCAAGGTGAGCCAGCATTTTTAATTGAGGTAAGCGGAGAAGCGCCCGTGCCACCATCATAACCAGAAATCGTTATATGATCGGCCTTTGCCTTTGCAACACCTGCTGCGACAGTTCCCACCCCAACTTCAGAAACTAATTTCACCGAAATGTCAGCGCTTTGATTAACATTTTTTAAATCATAAATTAACTGCGCTAAATCTTCGATTGAATAAATATCATGATGCGGTGGTGGCGAAATAAGCCCAACCCCTGGGGTTGAGTGGCGAGTTTTTGCAATTACCCAATTGACCTTATGACCAGGTAACTGCCCGCCTTCACCGGGTTTTGCTCCCTGTGCAACTTTAATTTGAATCATATCTGCATTGACTAAATATTGCGTTGTTACACCAAAGCGACCTGAGGCTACTTGCTTAATTGCTGAACGCATAGGGTTTTGCGATCCATCTTTAAGGGGCGTAAATCTCTTTGGGTCTTCCCCCCCCTCACCAGTATTAGATTTACCACCAAGCCTATTCATCGCAATTGCAAGGGTGGAGTGAGCCTCATGTGAAATAGAGCCATAAGACATGGCACCCGTTGCAAAACGTTTTATAATTTCACTTGCTGGTTCAACTTCATCAAGTGCAATTGGTTTGCCAAATGGTTTGATATTAAATAACGAGCGAATAGAAAGCGCTTTTGAACTTTTTGAATTTATTTCCAATGCAAATTCATCATATAGCGCTTGGGCTTTTTCTTTAGAAATATCAAAATTGCGTACTGCTAATTGTAGGTTTGAAACTGCTTCAGGCGACCAAGAATGTGCCTCGCCACGCACTCTAAATGAATATTCACCGCCAATGCTAAGGGAGCGTTGTAAAATAGCATTTTTGCCAAAAGCAAGTGAGTGGCGGCGCACTGTTTCTTTGGCCACTTCCTCTAGGCAGACACCTTCAATTGATGTTGCAGTGCCAAAGAAAAATTGATCAACAAATTTTTGACTTAAGCCAACGGCATCAAAAATTTGCGCCCCGCAATATGATTGAAAAGTAGAAATGCCCATTTTGACCATATT
>JALSJY010000228.1 GCA_026989045.1 Hyphomicrobiales bacterium
CCTTGCGGTTTCTTTGGAATCAACTGCTCTCCCGGCATTAGTAATTGTTGGTGGTATTATTTCAACTTATGAAATTGCTGGTTTGTTTGGCATTGCAGTTTCTGTTGCAACAATGCTTGCTCTAGCTGGTATGGTTGTAGCGCTTGATGCTTTTGGTCCTGTTACTGATAATGCTGGTGGTATTGCTGAAATGGCTGGCCTTGATGAAAGCGTTCGTAAAAACACAGATGCGCTTGATGCAGTTGGTAATACAACGAAAGCCGTAACCAAGGGTTATGCTATTGGCTCAGCCGGTCTTGGTGCTTTGGTGTTGTTTGCAGCTTATACGCAAGACATTATCCACTTTACTAAAGTGGCAGTTGAGGGAAGCTTCTTCTATGGTCTTGATTTAGCAAAAATGACTTTTTCACTAACTGATCCTTATGTAGTAGTTGGTTTGTTAATTGGTGGTTTGTTGCCTTTCTTATTTGGTGGCATGTCTATGACTGCTGTTGGCCGTGCTGCTCAATCTGTTGTGGTTGAGGTTCGCCGTCAATTTAAAGAAAAACCCGGTATTATGGAAGGCACGGAAAAGCCTGATTATGGTCGTGCCGTTGATATGCTGACTAAAGCTGCTATTAAGGAAATGATTATTCCTTCAATGCTTCCAGTGCTTTCACCAATTGTTGTATTTGGTGTTATCTATTGGATTGCTGGGCCAGAAGCAGCTTTCTCATCACTTGGTGCTATGCTTATGGGTGTAATTGTTACTGGTCTGTTTGTAGCTATTTCAATGACTGCTGGTGGCGGTGCTTGGGATAATGCCAAGAAGAGCTTTGAAGATGGCTTTACCGACAAAGATGGTGTGCTGCATGAAAAAGGCTCAGAGGCTCATAAAGCATCTGTAACAGGCGATACTGTTGGTGATCCATATAAGGATACTGCGGGCCCGGCTGTGAACCCAATGATTAAAATCACAAATATTGTGGCTTTATTATTGCTTGCAGTGCTTGCTCGCTAAGTTAAAAATATTCTTTTTAAGAAGGCCGACCCTAAAAAGTTGGCCTTTTTTATTGCTTGCAGTTTGATCTTATGCCATCATGATTTTTTGGTTGGCGCTTCGAATCATAACAGGTTTGAGGCTTAATAGGGAACACGGTTAAACTTACCCAAAAGGGAGTTGAATCCGAGGCTGCCCCCGCAACTGTAAGTGATGAGTTTTCTCTTATTTTGCCACTGGCGCTAAGGCGTTGGGAAGGCTTGAGAGAAGGCGAAAAAAACATCATGAGCCAGGATACCTGCCCGCCTAGTGAAATTTAACTTTATCGTCGGTGGGACGAGAGGAAGGGCAGACATGGCAAAGCCAGATATTTAGCAAATTTTCTTTCAGCAATATAAATTCGCGCGATTAAAAACCGCCAAATAAATCATATAAATTGGAAAAATAACATGCATATTGAATTAGGCATAATTGCCGCTACAAAACTAACCCTTGCTAATATTGGCGCTATTGCTACCCTTTCTACTAACGTTATTAAATTTGTTAAAAAGCCAAGCTTGATAATTAAAACTATCTTTTCCGCTGTGTTTTTCACTGCCTTTATGCAGGCATTTCATATGCCTGTTGGCGCATCGGAACTGCATTTTATTGGTGCTTCAATCGTATATTTATTCTTTGGATTTGTGCCGACCTTATTTGGGTTTGCGCTTGGGCTTTTGTTGCAGGCGTTGATTTTTGAGCCTGCCGATATGTTGCATATTGGGGTGAATATTCTCTCGCTTTCTATCCCGCTAATTGCTGCCCATGCGCTTTATGGCAAAAAGTTTTTTGCTAAAGAAAATCCTAGCAAAGTAAGCTGGGCTAATATTGCCCGTTTTGACGCGATATATTATGGCGGGGTTATTGCTATGGTGGCTTTTTGGCTATCTATTGGAAATGAGCCAATGCCATTGGCTAATTGGGCAATGTTTGCAATTGCCTATATGCCAATAGTGCTTATTGAGCCTGTTATCACTTATGGTGTTTTAAGATTAGGTCAGTCTCATTGGGGCAAAAAATCTTTGCGCAAAATCAGCGTGGCGGGCAAGCTTAAATTTTCTTAAAAGATTAGAGTTAAATAATGCAAAAAATTCCGACAACTATCATTACCGGCTTTTTAGGAGCCGGTAAAACCACCTTAGTGCGCCATGTGTTAGAAAATGCCAATGGTAAGCGTATTGCCTTAATCATTAATGAATTTGGTGATGTTGGGGTTGATGGTGAATTGCTTAAGGGGTGCGGTGATGAGAGTTGCCAAGAAAATGGAGTTGATGATATTGTTGAGTTGGCAAATGGTTGTATCTGTTGCACGGTGGCGGACGAGTTTATTCCTGTTATGGAGAAGATTTTAGCACGAGAAAACCTGCCCGATCATATTATTATTGAAACTTCAGGGCTGGCATTGCCGCAACCATTGGTAAAGGCGTTTAATTGGCCTGAAATAAAAACTAAAGTCACGATAGATGGCGTAGTAAGCGTTGTTGATGCACTAGCGCTTAGTGAGGGGCGGTTTGCTAGCAATGAAAAAGCAGTGAATGAGCAAAGAGCAGAAGACGAGATGCTTGATCACACAACAGCTTTAGGCGAATTATTTGAAGATCAGTTAATTTGCGCTGATTTAATCATTATCAATAAAATTGATTTGGTGGAGGCTGGCAGGATTGATGAGGTTGCTCAAACAATAAAACAAGAAGCAAGAAATGGCACGGGCATTATTAAATCGGCAAATGGTATTGTTGATGTCAATGCATTATTGGGTATGGGATTGGCTAGTGAGAGCGACTTATCGGGTAGAGAAAGCCACCATGAATTACATCATGAGGGAGGTGAGCATGAACATGATGATTTCACCTCTTTTTCACTATCTATGCCAGCCAGTGAAAATAAGATTGAGCTAATTTCATTGATTGAGGAAATTATTAAACAGCATGATATTTTGCGTCTAAAAGGTTTTGCGGCGATTAAGGGAAGTGATGCTAGGCTGGTTATTCAAGCGGTTGGCTCACGTGTGAATTCTTGGTTCGATAGGGCTTTTAATGAGGGTGAGAGCCGCAAAACTTCACTGGTGGTGATAGGGCAAAAGGGGCTTGATGAGAAGGCAATAAAAGAGCGATTATTGGGGTTGGGTAGTTGAGGGTGCATTTTATATTATCTCAAACTAGCTGTCACTCTGAGCGTAAGCGAAGAGTCTTTAGCATTGGGAATAAAATTCTTCGGCTGTGCCTCAGAATGACAGTGAAGAAAAAGAATGATTCAAAATGCACCTATTAGCCGCTCAATCGGGGGAGATACAACAAGAAGGTGAGGCTATCGACCTAGGCCAGACCTCAGGCGATATTATTTTTGCTACTAGCGCTGATAGTGAATTAGTGGCGCTTGCTGGGGCGGTTGATAGGGCTAAATCTAGCGACTTGCGGCTCGCCAATATTTTAAGCCTTAGTCATAATCTTTCGATTGATCTTTGGCTTGAAAATACTGTTCAACATAGCAAATTAGTGGTTATTCGCCTGCTTGGCGGTATTGCTTATTGGCAATATGGGGTGGATGAATTGTTAGCGCTTTGTGCAAGCAAGAAAATTAAATTAGTGCTTTTATCGGGTGACGCTAATCCTGATGCTTCACTTATTGAGCGCTCTAATATTCAGACAAGCGAATGGCATTATTTGCACCAGCTTTTTAACATTGGTGGTGCAAAAAATATGGATTTAGCGCTTGGCGCTTTTAGAGATTTAGCTGACGGGAAGAATATTTCATATAGCAAAATAGAGCCACTGGCTCGTTTTGGGCTTTGGGATTTTGATGAACTTAACTCTTTGTCATTGCGAGGAGCCCAGTCCGCTGGCGTGAGGCAAAAAGAAGGGCGACGAAGCAATCCAGAGTCTTTTCAACAAACTCTACCTTTTTGGATTGCCACACCCCTTTCAGGGGTTCGCAATAACGCTAGAGGCAGAAATAAATATATCCCAATTTTATTTTATCGAGCTACACTTGAGGGAGCAGGAAGCGCAACGCTTGAGGCTTTAATAAGCGAGCTAAAAAAAGCCTCTCTTATTCCGGTGCCAATATTTATCTCATCATTAAAACAACAAGATTGCATAGATTTTGTGCGCTCTATTTTTAACAAATATCCGGCGCAAATAGTGCTTAATCTAACTGGGTTTTCACTAGGGATTGATGGCATTAAAAAACAGCAAAACCCATTTGCCAATATTGATGCTCCGATAATTCAGCTGTTGCAAAGCGCACAACCAAGAGAAATTTGGCTTGCTGACAAACAAGGATTAAGCGCTAAAGACCTTGCAATGCAGATTGTGCTGCCTGAGCTTGATGGTCGCATTGGTTGCTTGATTGTTGGACATAAAGAAAAATCATATTGGCATGAAAATACTCAATGTCAATTAGCAATATATTCACCACTTAAAGAGGGCATTAGCAAGGCTGTTGAGTTAAGTAAAAATTGGGTAAATTTGCGCCAGAGCGAACCAGAAAAAAAGCGCATTACTATGGTGCTAGCTAACTATCCTGTGCGTGATGGGCGCATTGCTAATGGGGTGGGTTATGATGCACCGCAATCTAGTGTTGAGATTTTGAGAGCGCTTGAGGGGGCTGGTTATGATTTAAAAAAACTGCCAAAAAACGGCAATCAGCTGATTGAGTTGATGCAATCAGGGCCAACAAACGCTAATCCAAAGCGTGGAACTGGCGGCGCTATTTTGCCGCTAAAAACCTATCAATCCTTATTTGCAAAATTGCCAAAGCAAATTCAAGAGGAGGTGAATAAGCGCTGGGGTGATGCCAAAAATGATCCATTTCACCGTAAAGATGGGCTTCACTTACCAGTAAAAATCTTTGGAAATGTTGCAATATTACTGCAACCAGCACGTGGTTATGATCAAGATATAGATGCAAATTATCATGATCCCGATCTTGTGCCGCCGCATGCTTATTTTGCTGTTTACCTCTGGATAAAATATATTTTCAAAACCCATGCGCTTATTCACAATGGCAAACATGGCAATCTTGAATGGCTACCTGGAAAAGCCATTGCGCTAGATGAGGCAAGCTATCCGCTTGCGCTTTGGGGCAATATCCCGCACTTTTATCCATTTATTGTCAATGATCCCGGTGAGGGAACGCAAGCAAAAAGGCGCACTGGAGCTGTGATAATAGATCATCTTGTTCCCCCGCTTACTCGGGCTGAAACCTATGGTCATTTGAAAGACCTTGAAAGCCTATTGGACGAATATTATGCGGCTTCTGGCATGGATAGGCGGCGTTTGGCGGCATTAAAAAAGCGTATTTTGGACTATACTAAAGATAGCGCGCTTGATAAAGATATTGCTTTACCTAGCGATGAAGATGCAGCGCTTGGTGAGATTGATAATTATTTATGCGAATTAAAAGAAGCACAAATTCGTGATGGATTGCATATTTTTGGACAAAGCCCAACGGGAGAATTAGAGCGAGATTTAATTGTTGCTTTGGCACGAGTGCCAAGAGGGGAGGATTTAAGCGAGGCTTCTTTTATTAGGGCAATTAGCGATGATCTTAAATTGGGATTTGATCCGCTAAGCGCAAAATTGGGCAAGGAATGGCGAGGTCCAAAACCAAAAATCTTAAAAGAAGTTTCAAATGATATTTGGCGAACTAATGGCGATACAATAGAGCGGCTTGAATTGCTGGCGGCAAAATTTGTGATGGGTGAAAAATTGCCACAAGATTTTTCAAACAGTAAAATAGTTATACAAACAATTGATGAGCTTATTCGTCCAAGATTGGCAAATTGTGGGGCAAATGAAATTAAATCTTTGCTTGATGGATTGGCTGGGAAATTTATTATGCCCGGCGCTTCGGGTGCGCCCTCGCGTGGGCGGCTTGATGTTTTGCCAACGGGGCGTAATTTTTATTCGGTTGATGTTCGCTCTGTGCCAACGCAAGTGGCGTGGGAATTGGGACAAAAATCCGCAACGAATTTGCTAGAGCGTCATTTTCAAGATAATGGCAATCATCTAAAATCTATTGCGCTTAGTGTTTGGGGAACTGCCAATATGCGCACAGGTGGCGATGATATTGCCCAAGCCTTAGCGCTGATAGGTGCAAAGCCCAAGTGGGATTCTTCTTCGCTTAGAGTATCAGGGTTTGAAATAATTCCTTTGGCAAAATTAGGCCGCCCAAGGGTTGATGTAACCTTAAAAATTTCAGGTTTTTTCCGTGATGCTTTCCCGCAACTTATCACCCTGTTTGACAATGCAATTCGTGCGATTGGAGCGCTTGATGAGCCAGCAAGCGAAAATCCTATTGGTGCAAATATGGCAAAAGATGCGCTTGATTTAATGGCAAATGGTAATAGCGATCAGGCGGCGGCATTAGCGGCTGGACATAGAATTTTTGGCTCAAAACCCGGTAGCTATGGCGCTGGTTTGCAAGGTTTGATGGATAGTGGAGAGTGGGAAGATAAAGTAGATTTTGCTAAAGCATTTCTTAATTGGGGGCAATATGTTTATGGCAATAAGGCCAAGGGATTGCCAGAGCAGGAGCGTTTTAAGGCTCGTCTAAGCGATATTGAAGCAGTGGTGCATAATCAGGACAATCGTGAGCATGACTTGCTTGATAGTGATGATTATTATCAATTTGAGGGCGGACTTATCGCTTCGATTGAGGCGCTAAAAGGAGTGAAACCGCTTGCTTATCATAATGATCATTCTCGCCCTGAGAATCCAAAGGTGCGCACACTAGAAGAAGAAATATCATTTGTTATGCGCTCACGAGTTAGCAATCCAAAATGGATAAAGGGTGTGATGCGGCACGGCTATAAGGGGGCGTTTGAAATTATTGCCTCTGTTGATTATATGTTTGCCTTTGCCGCCACAACTGGAGCGGTAAAAACTCATCATTTTGATTTGGCGTTTGAGGTTTTTATTTTGGATGAAAAAGTTAAAGATTTTATTGAGCAAAATAACCCGCATGGTTATGATGAGTTAAGAAATAAGTTTAACGAAGCAATAGAGCGTGGTTTATGGCAACCTAAATCTAATGCTGTTTATGCAAAGCTGAGTGGAGAGAATGATGAATAAGCCGCCTAAAAAGATAGATCTCATGAGCGAGCAAGAACGCAATGATTATCATGCCAAAAAAATGGAAAAGAAAAAAGCTGCTCGGGATAAAATGCTGGCAACGAAAACAAAAGAAAAAGGGCTAATCATTGTTCATACGGGTAAGGGTAAAGGGAAATCTACCGCTGCTTTTGGCATGGTTTTTCGAGCGCTCGGGCATGGGTTTAAGATTGGTATTGTGCAGTTTGTTAAAGGCAAGTGGGGAACAGGCGAGCGTGATATTTTGGAAAAATTTCCAGAACAAGTAACGATAAAAGCCATGGGTGAGGGTTTTACTTGGGATACGCAAGATAGGGCGCGTGATATTAGGGCGGCAAAAGCTGCTTGGGAGATGGCTAAAGAAATGATAATGGATAAATCTTATAAGATGATATTGCTTGATGAATTAAATATCTGCCTACGTTATGATTATTTGGATATTAAAGAAGTTGTAGAGTTTTTGAAGAATAAACCAATAGATACGCATGTAATAATTACTGGGCGAAACGCTAAAGAAGAACTGATAGAAATTGCTGACTTAGTCACTGAAATGAGCATGATAAAGCACCCATTTCGTTCTGGCATAAAGGCGCAAGCAGGGATTGAGTTTTAAGGGAAATATTTTGATAAGATCAAGCAAGCAACTGGTTGCGCAAGCAAATAAAGAAATTGAGACTATTAGTGTTGAAAAGGCAAAAGCGTTATTTGGCAATGACGATGTGTTATTTGTTGATTTAAGAGATATTCGTGAGCTTGAATTTGAAGGTAAAATAAATGGCGCTATGCACGCCCCTCGTGGCATGATTGAGTTTTGGATTGATCCAGCCTCGCCATATTTTCGTAAGGAATTTTCACTCGGTAAAAAGCTGGTGTTTTTCTGTGCTGCTGGTTGGCGTTCTGCTCTTACTACAAAAACTGTGCAGGATATGGGGTTAAAAAATATCTGCCATATGGAGGGTGGTTTTTCTGCTTGGAAAAAGGCTAATGGAGAAATTACTAAGGCTAAATCTAAGTCTGAAAAAAATAATATTGCTGATAATGATTATGCCAAAAGAGCAAAAATAGCATTAGGTAATATTGGCGCTGAGAAGCGATTGGTTGAGCAGATTTCCTTCATTATGGAAATAGACAAACTCAAACAGATTTGGCGGCAAACGCCATTGCTTGATAATTCTCGTAAAGAAAATGATGCTGAACATTCTTGGCAATTAGCAATGATGGCGATTATTTTGGCTGAATATGCATCTGATAAAATCGATATTTTAGCGGTGCTAAAAATGTTGCTTATTCATGATATTGTAGAAATTGATGCTGGTGATAGTCCTGCTTATTCAAATGTTAGCGCAAAAGAGCAAAGAGCAGCTGAGGAAATAGCAGCGGAACGTTTATTTGGTCTGTTGCCGAAAAACCTAGCAAAAGAATTTCGCTCGTTATGGGAAGAATTTGAGAGCCAAAAAACCTCCAACGCTTTATTTGCTAAAGCAATGGATCGCTTGCAGCCATTTTTGCATAATTATTTTACTGATGGGCAGATGTGGTTGCGCCATGAGATAGAAAAAGAGCAGGTCATTAAGCGTATGGAAATTGTCAAAAACGGCTCACCAATTTTGCATGAGTTAATAGAGGTAATGATAAATGATGGCCAGAAAAAAAGTTTTTTTTATTAGCCCTAAGGTGCTTCGACTGCGCTTAGCATAATATAGAGCCAAATAATTAAGGATATTATTAGCTCAATGTTATTCTGAATGAAATGAAGAATCTTACATGGTGGGGCTAAAGATCCTTCGTTGCACTCAGGATGACAATTTTCTTATAACTTTGAGTTTTGACTCCATGTCACTCTGAGCCAAAAGCGAAGAGTCTTAATATCTTTCGCTTTCGCTCAAGATGAAACTGTTAGCTAGGATAAACTTTTTCTAAATTATTATTATAAGCTTATTGACCAGCCATCTGCACCGCTATACAAGTTAGCTAAATGCAACTCTCTATTTAAGAGCGAAAAACATTTAGGTGCGGTTGACCCAAATCGGGAACTAAAAGTCCTAAGTTGCTTTTGACGTTTATAAGTAAATTGTTGCCTTTTTAATCTAACAAAAGAGGTAAACATGAAAAATCTTTATATTATCATCGGTGCATTTTTTGCATCAATATTTTCTAGCAGTGCTTTTGCACATGGTGGTCATGTTGAGCAGGTTGCAGGCCATACGCATTCTTTATTAACACTTGCGCTATATTCAATTGTGCCTATCATTATGATTTTGGCCGTTGTAGCTTTTTTTGTTTTGCGCCGTAAAAATAATATTTAATCATGGTAAAAAAATTATCCCTTCCAGCTGAAACTGGCGTGATGTTGTGCGGGCATGGCTCTCGCAATAAATTAGCTGTTGGTGAATTCGCAAATCTTGCAACACGCCTACAAAATCTATTGCCCGATGTGCCTGTTGAATATGGCTATCTTGAATTTGCCAATCCAGTAATTCATCATGGTTTAGATAGGTTGCGCGCTCAAGGCATAAAGAATATTTTA
>JALSJY010000229.1 GCA_026989045.1 Hyphomicrobiales bacterium
TCATTCGCTAAAAATATAGAAAGTTACATAAATGAGTATTTTAGAATTTTTGCCTTTTGCAACCGCTTTTTTGATTGTTGCGATAATTCCGGGTCCTGGCATTGCGGCTGGAGTTGGCAAGGTGCTTGGTTCTGGTTTTAAACCTGCTTTTTATTATATGAATGGGTTAATCTTAGGTGATTTAACTTATCTCACTTTTGCTATTTTGGGTTTGGCTGCAATCGCTTCTGTTTTTAGCGGCTTTTTTGTGTTTGTAAAATTTGCAGGGGCGGCATATTTATTGTGGTTGGCGTGGAGCTTTTGGCACAAGGGGATTGATCCACAGAATATGCGTGAGCAAAAGGGTGAGGGCTTTTTATCTTCTTTTATCACTGGCTATGCGGTGACAATGGGCAACCCAAAGCCGATTATTTTTTATATGGCTCTTTTACCTAGTGTGATTGATATAAAGGCGGTGACAATGAATGATTATTTAATGTTAGTTAGTCTGGTTATTTTCATTTTATATATGGTTATCACGCCATATATTTTGCTCGCTTCAAAGGCTCGCACTTTTCTTTCTAACCCAAAACATTTGAAAATATTAAATAAAGGAGCGGCCAGCGCAATGGCAGGTGCGGCGGCTTTTATTGTGTTTAGGAAGTAAATTTTGTTCTAACTATCGTCCACTGCATCTGCCAGTCCGGGTGAAGTTGGGTATTTATATGAGCCAAACCTTAGGGTTAATACTGCAAATGTAAGTAGCAAAATACCGCCTGAAATCATCACAATATATATAGCATCTGTTTTATCCTGATAGTTTGCTATGGTAATTAGCTCGCGGGTGAGGGCAGTGATTGCTACATATACTAAAAAGCGAACTGGCATGCGGTTGGTTTTGAAATATATAGAAACCATTGCGCCGATTTCTAGGTAAATAAACAATAATAACAAGTCTACAAGGGAGGCGGAGCCTGCTGCAATCATTCCTAGAAAAGTTAGAATGAAAGCCCAAATTGTAGCGGCAGCAATGATGAATAAAGCTAATTTATGGAAAATATTAACAATCAAATTACCAATATCATCAGAAACAATATTGAACTTGTCATTAAATTTGGTAATTGAAGAAAGTGATTTTTTACTCTCTTGTTTTTTCTTTGCCGTTTTAGAATCTGCCACTTTACCCCCCTAAAAATGTAGATAGCTACAAATAAAAGGCTAAACAGATAGATTGTAATTGGTCAACTAAAAATTAGCTAGCATTTTCTCGTAAACCTGCAGCAACTTCGCGGTTGATATTTATCAGTACGTCTAGTTTTTGTGCGCTTGGTGATGTCTGCACCTTCATTGAGTGATTTAGCACAAACAGGCCTAGATTTGCTATGCTTTCTTTGATTTCCCTTGGCATAGGGTTATCTTTTTTGGCAGCTGATGCCAGAAAAATAGACCATAATTTACGATTATAGGTGAGGGCGGGGTAAAGTAATTTTTCTGAGCCAGACCAGTTATCTTTAATATGAAGTAGTTTTGCGGCAGCCTTTGAAAGTAATTGTGCTTCTAGCTCACTTGGGTTAGCTGAAATTTTAGCTGTTTGTTGATAAGCCTGTGTCGCTTGTTGTTGCATTTAATAATTCCGCTTCATATTTAATTAGCAATTTTGCTGTTCTTAATGCTTTATACAAATCGAGGGTTAATATCTCGTTATTTATTTGCTCAATCAAGGGTAATGTTGATGGAGCAGCCTGAAGCAGGTCATTGCTAAGGGTGAAATAATGGTCACGTAATTTTGAAATATCATCGTCTAAATACATAAGCTGAATAGCAAAATACAGGCGTTTTGCGGGAGAATTGGCGGTTTTTTCAGTCAAAATGTCCTTTTGGCGAAGAATCGGAGCTGTACCATCGATGAAAAGCTTGGTGCGCTGGTCAGAATTGGTGATAACGCAATTGCCAATAAGTAATTTCTCACCAGCTTTTAATTCTACTTTTAATGACATGTGATTCCATTCTTATTTTTATGTTGGTATTTGGGTTAAATTTGCTTGCCATGTCAAGCGCTCTCACTGCTCTCCTATTCCCGCCTCTCTATCGTAATCTCACCTCTCCCTCGTCATTCCCGCCTGCGCGGGAATGACAAGAGGCCGAAGAAAAAATGAGTGAGGGTAGATACAAAAAAGGCGGGCAATGCCCGCCTTAAATATAATCAATATTTCAGTCCAATTAGAATAGACGTAATACTTGCTGATCAGCCTGTGAAGCCATTGACATTGTAGTAGTAGAAAGTTGTTGACGTGTTTGCAAAGCAAGTAGGTTAGCACTTTCTTCGTTTACATCAGCCAATGTTAGGTCAGCTGCACCAGTTTCAAGAGTATTCACTAGGTTTTTGGTGAAATCCTGACGAACTTCAATAACCGATAAGTTCGAGCCAAATGTTGACCCTTGAGAACGTAGTGAACTAATTGCGTTTCCTAGTTCTGACATTGTTGCATTGATATTGGCATCTGATTGGAATGCATCAGCTGCAGCTTGATTCACACCTAGACCAGAAGAATCAAAGGTAACACCAGCTAGACTTAGAGAGCTTGTGCCATCTTCATTAAATACAACACTTAAACTGTCACCATCAAGCAGGTTTACACCGTTAAAGCTTGCATCTCCAGCTAGTTGGTCTATTTGAATAAGAAGATTATTAAATTCAGTTTCCAAGGTTGCACGTTCGTTATTATAAGTTGTTGCATTTACACCATTGGTTAGACCAAAGTCGTCACCAGCTGCTATAGTAATATCATTCTTATAATCAGATGCAGTTATTGAAATATTGTTATTAGCATCAATAGAAGCTGTGACAGTTAAAGCAGCCAGAGCTGTTTCTAGGTCTGCACGAGTATCAATACCACTCATATCAATAGTTTCAGCTGCATTTGTGCCATCAGTGATAGACAAAGTGCCTGTCATCGCAGCAACTTGTGCGTTAGTTGCACCAACTTCTGTAGTGTCAAAACCAACAGAAGCAATGGTTGCTGTGCCACCCATTGTAATAGTGTCTGTGTTTGAATCTGAAGTAACAACAATAGCACCATCAACAAGTGCTGCACTACCACCAGTAGCGCCGTTCAGCCCTGCAACTAGATCTGCAACAGTAGCTGTAGAAGCAGTAGTAGCTGTATAAGTGGTTACAGCGCCATCAATTTCCATGGTAATTGTTTGACCATCAGTAAAACCAAGACCATCAAGCGTGTCAGTTCCAGCCAAGCCAGAAACAGAACCAGTAATTGTTGCTGCAGTATCAGCATCAATAGCTGTTGTGCCTGTCAAAGTCAGTGCAGTTGTTGAGCCAGCTGGTTTTTGTAGAGCCTGACGAGCAGTCGCTTGTGCAGATTCAACAAGTTTAGTAATGGCAGTAATGCCATCATCAGCGGCTTTAACAGTTTGAACAGAGTTTCCAACTGAATCAAGCAAGCGATTCAGATCGCCAGCACGTGAGTTAAGTGAAGAAGCTGTAAAAAATGCAGTAGGATCATCAAGAGCCGAGTTAACCTTTAGGCCAGTTGAGAGGCGGTTTTGGGTTGTAGACATCATGTCGGCAGTTGATTGTAGTGATAATAAATTCTGCCGCATAGCAGAGGAAAGGGTAATGTCGGCCATTTAAGAACTCCTATTCAAGGTCGATTACTAAAAAATCTCTTTCTGAGATAAAACCATCATGATACAAAGGGTTTGAAATTTAGTTAAAATTTGAAATGTTCTTATAATTTTTAATTATGCTATATTTATATAAACTCCCTAAAAACCAGTATTTTTCATTGCTTACTACATAAAAATGGCTCAATATTTTAGTAATTTAGTAAACATAAAACTCGTTTTTTATCTCTAATGTTAAAAATGTTGCTTAGATTCGCTTGATAAAAGAGCAATATCAAAGTATGTTTGTGGGCAGAGCGCAGTGTGGTTTTGCGGCTGGCTGGTTTTATTACTCCCTAAAGGGGCAGGGGCTTTATTTTCATCTTTAAGTTTTTTGCTTTTGCAATAAAATTTTGGCTTATTAGCTTTAGTTTTTGCAATCGGCTCTATTATAGAAACAAACATGCTTTATCCTAAAATTTCTAATATTTGTTTCAGAATTGCATTTTTGTTTTTTGATAGAGTTATGGTTTTTATTGTAATTTAATTTGAATTTTATGTTTTTTGTTTGCTCTAATGTTTAATTGCGCTCTCTTTTGCGTCTTTGCGAGCATATTCCCTTCATAGTGAGCCTGTCGAGATACGAAGGGAGATGCATGGCAATCCAGAAACTTACGGCATGCTCAGCATATCTGGATTGCCGCGTCGCTTCCGCTCCTTGCAAAGACAATTAACGCTTTTGTGTAACTATAATTTTTTAGCTAAATTAGGGCTAAAAAAACAATGCTATTTTATTGGGTGAATGACATCAAAATACTTCCTTCTGTCTTTACGAGCGAATAAAGTGAGCGCGGCAATCTATTTAAGTCACTGCATAACCGCTCTGAATTGCTCTAAAGCTAAAGCTTTTCGCAATGAGAATGAGGGGTTTACCTAATAAGATAACATTAACTTACAACGCTCGATCAATTGAAAGGCCTTTGATTGGGGCGTTGTTTTGGGTTGAGATGATGCCACCAGTATTATAGGTTTTTGGTTTTTGGCTATTACCAACAGACTTTGCTACATCGCTAAGCAGATCTTGCGTTACATTTCTAGAAGTTGCTAGCACGCGCAAATTATCTGCCATTTGCGTTGCTAAGCTTTCATGCTTGATCTTTAATTTTTCAATTGCAAGCGGAGCTTGAGCTTTTAAACGTGTTGCTTCGCGCTTTACCGCCCGCGCAAGAGTTACATAATCTTGCGACATTTGTGATTTTTTTGGAGTTAACACGCCAGCTTCTTTTAGGTGACCCGCACGCAGTAACATTGTTTCTTGATTCATAATATCAAGCAAGGCATCAAGAGCCATTGAAGTTTTAGTACATAAGTCATTTGCTTCAAGATTATCTAATTGTGCTAGGCGATTTGCTGCGCTCATAATTATTGTGCCTCTTTATTTGATTGGTAAATATTTGCATTTGTTAATTGAGAAGAAGGGGAATATGCTGAAGTAGCTTTTGCATTTTCTTGGATGTCTAATAGATTTGCCATTATTTGATCTGCCATTCCCACACCACCATTTTGAGCTAGAATATCTGCATATTGCTCTGATTGCATTGAGCGCCAAGTCTCTTCTGCATGTCCGCCACCAAATAAACTATCTGTTTCAAGTGAAGAGAACATTTGGCTCATTAAAGTATTTAAGAAAACGCCTTCTAACTCTTGTGCTTTTTCTTGCATTGCGTTTTTTTGTATTAGGTCTGCAGATTGTTTAGGGGTGGCAAAAGCTGGCTTTGATAAAATTTCCATTTTATAGCACCTCAATTTCAGCTTGCATTGCACCAGCGGCTTTTATTGCCTGTAGGATTGCAATGAGATCGCGAGGGCTTATTCCTAGCGAGTTTAGGCCATCAACCAGTTCTTGCAGGGTTATTGATTCAGGCACCATAGCTAAATTACTACCTGCTGCTTCAACATTTAACTCGGTGCGCGCTAAAACTACGGTTTCACCAAGAGTTAGTGGGTTGGGCTGAGAAGCTACAGGAGATTCTGCAATTGTCACGGTGAGATTGCTTTGTGCAATGGCAACGGTTGATACTCGAACATCTTTACCCATAACAATAATGCCAGAGTTTTCATCTATCACTACTTTTGCTGACAAATCAGTCTGAATAACTAATTGCTCAATATCTGTAAGTAGATCAACAATATTGCCGTTGAAGTTTTTTGGCAATGTTATGCGAACAGTTGCCGGGTCTTCGGGCGTTGCTGTTGGCGTGCCAAGATAATCATTTATGCCAAGTGCAATTCGCCTTGCTGTGGTTAAATCTGGATTACGAAGAGCGAGGCGAAGTGAGCGCTGAGCGCCTAATTTAAAGCTTGTCTCGCGCTCAATTAAGCCACCATTTGAAATGCGCCCAGTGGTCGGCACACCAGAAATTATAGTTGCGCCATTTCCTTGAGCTTTAAAGCCGTTTATTAAAACTGGCCCTTGAGCAATTGCATAAACTTCTCCATCTGCGCCAAGCAAGGGAGTAACTAACAATGTGCCGCCCTGCAGGCTATCACTATCTCCAAGGGCTGCGACTGAAATATCAATACGAGATCCTTGGGTAGCAAATGGTGGTAGATTTGCAGTTATCATAACTGCGGCAATATTTTTTGTTCTTACCGTTTCACCACGAGTGTTTACCCCCAAACGCTCAAGCATTGCTTGTAAGCTTTGGCGAGTGAAGGGCGAGTTATTTAAGCTGTCGCCAGTACCGTTTAGTCCAACAACAAGGCCATAGCCAATTAGTTGGTTTTCACGAATTCCCTCAATATCTACAATGTCTTTGATTCTGGCAGAGGCGCCAAAAGCAACTTGTGAAGTAAATATGATGGCTAAAAAAACTAAAATGACAAGAAAATCCCGCCAAATAGGTTTTAGATAAGAATTTACATAAATCATTTTATTTTCCCGTATTTATTTTATGAGCTGACTAGCTGCTATCCCCATAGCAACTTGATGCTCACCAAATATATTGCGAAAAACGTGCCAACAATCACTTTGAATCAAGAATGCTTTTTAACTCATTGATTTTTCTTTATAAAAATGGATTTGTGATCCAGCGCTGGTGATGTGATTTAATAATAATTTGTTAGTAAGGCAAATATTACCCACCATATTAAGCATATCTTAACCATGATAGGCAAATTCTGCCCTATTGATGTTTAGGAATGGTTTTGGTGGTTGGTGATTTATGCGAATTGAAAATTCTGATAGGGCTAACAAAGTTAAGTCAAAATCTAGCAGTGCAAAGAAATCTAATTCTAGCGCTGTGTTTAGCCCAAATATGGGGCAGGATACGCCGCGAGCAGCCGCTATAGGTTCAAGCACTCCAATCACACAAGTTGATGCCCTTTTAGCTCTTCAGGCTGTTGAAGATCCAATATTTGCAAAGCGCAAGGCTATTTTTCGTGGGGAAACAATGCTTGATACATTGGAGGCTATGAAAGCTGATTTATTGGCTGGGCATGTTAATGAAAGTCACTTAAATAAGCTACTAGCTACAGTTCAGCAGGCCAAAATGAAATCTGATCCAGCGCTTGATGCTTTGATTGAAGATATAGAATTAAGGGTTAAGGTAGAATTGGCCAAATTAGGTCATTATTTGTCATAAAACCTTTATAAAATTACTATAATTTTTACAAATAAAAATCACACTTGCTCATAAGGTTTTAGACAACTATATAGAGCCTGTCTTTTAATGCGTAAAAGAGAGAAGAATCATGACTAGGAATGCTAAATCAAAAGAAAATGGTTTGCTAACTGAGGGTGAATTTATGAATCCTGATCAGCGCGAATACTTCCGAAACAAGCTAAATGCTTGGAAAGATGATATTTTACGCGATAGTCGTGAAACAGTGGAGAATTTACAAGAAGACAGTCAAGCTCACCCTGATGTTGTTGATCGTGCTTCTTCTGAAACAGAAAAGTCACTTGAGTTGCGCACTCGTGATAGGCAACGCAAATTGATTGCAAAAATTGATGCTGCATTGAAACGAATTGAAGAGGGCACTTATGGCTATTGTGAAGATAGCGGTGAGCCAATTGGCTTAGCGCGATTAGATGCTCGCCCAATTGCGACTCTTTCGCTTGAAGCACAAGAAAAGCATGAAAAGCGCGAAAAAGTTTATCGCGACGATTAGTTCACTATATCATCTGAATTTTAAAAATATTTTTACTTGATCCTCTAGGTGCTAGAGGCCTTATGTTCTCGTTTGTGAATATTAAAACGGGAAAATATAGATGAAAAATGAGCTTATTTTACAAGTTGAAGGCATGGATTGTGCTAGTTGCACAAATAAAATTGAAAATGCGGTTTGCTCTTTAGATGGAGTGGAAAATGTTTCTCTCAATTATACATCTCAGCGCTTAAAACTTGAGTATGATGAAGCTGTTACAAGTGAGCAGGAAGTTTCAAAAATAGTTCAGCGGCTTGGTTATAAAATTTCCAAATTTGACAAGAAATCACAAAATAAAGATTTAGCTTGGTGGCAGAGTGCAAAGGGTAGGCTGGTTATTGTTGCAGGTTTATTATTAGCACTGGCATGGATTTTAGCTTTTACAATGCCTGAATATGCTTTTTATGCTTTTTCTGCTGCCGCTCTACTAGCGTTAGCACCTATGTCTAAAAAGGCCGTTCTAAGCGCTATTTCTGGGCAACTATTTACTATTGAAACCTTGGTCACCATAGCGGTGATTGGTGCAATTATTATAGGTGAGGCGGCGGAAGCTGCTGTTGTGGTCTTTCTATTCTCTATTGGCGAATTGCTAGAAATGATGGCGGCGGCAAAAGCGCGTAAATCAGTGCAGGCGTTAGCTGATTTAGTTCCAAAAACAGCATATCTTGTAGTGAATGGGGCAACAACAGAGGTTGCAGCTGATAGCCTTGAAATAGGAGATATTGTTGAGGTTCGGCCTGGCGGTAGAATTCCAGCTGATGGTATCATTACACAGGGTCAATCAGCGATTGATGAGGCAAGTGTCACTGGAGAATCCATACCCAAGAATAAGAGTGTAGGTGATGGGGTTTATGCAGGCTCGATAAATGCTGAGGGTGTAATTCAGATAAAAGTTGAAAAAGCTGCTGAAAATAACATGATTTCTCGCATTCTTCATATGGTTGAAGAGGCGCAGGCTTCAAAAGCGCCAACGGCCAGATTTATTGATCGCTTTTCTACTTATTACACCCCCGCTGTTATTGTTGTGTCAGCTTTGATTGCAATTATTCCCCCAATGTTTATGGGCGGTGATTGGGGTGAGTGGACATATAAGGGTTTGGCGATATTGTTAATCGGTTGCCCGTGCGCTCTTGTGCTTTCTACTCCTGCGGCCATTACTTCTGGCATTTCAGCGGGCGCTCGTCAGGGTCTATTGATGAAGGGTGGCGCTGTGCTTGAAGCTATTGGCAAAGCAAGTCAAATTGCTTTTGATAAAACTGGCACCTTAACAAAGGGCAAACCAAAAGTAACTGATGTGGTTGTTTTTTTGGGTGAAGAAAAAGAAATGCTGAGATTAGCTGGTGCTGTTGAAGCAAGTTCTTCTCACCCCTTGGCTTTGGCAATTGTTGAGGAAATAAAAAGTAGAAATATAAAATTTCCTAATGCTAAAGGTGCAAAAGCATTAAGCGGGCGTGGGGTGCGCGCGCAAGTTGATGGTAAAACAATAAGCATTGTTTCACCTCGTTTTGCATCTGAGATGACATCTTTATCAAAAGAACAAAGGGAAATTATTGAGAACCTAGAAGATAATGGTAAAACAATTGCTGTTGTGCTTGATGAGAATATAATATTGGGGCTTTTTGCGCTTCGTGATGAATTACGAACTGGTGCTATTAAGGCTATGGAAAGTCTTAAAAATCTAGGTGTTTGTGCAATTATGCTTACAGGTGAC
>JALSJY010000230.1 GCA_026989045.1 Hyphomicrobiales bacterium
TTTTAGCTAATGAAAATGCTGAATTTGCAAATCTCTTGGCTTCACCCTTGGTTTCGGCAGATAAAAAAATCGCCATTATTGAGGATATTTTAAAAAAGGCATCTTCTAAGAAAGATAAACCTTCAGCTATAATAGCAAATTTTTTAAAATTAGTTGCAAATAACTCTCGGTTGTTTGCTTTGCCAGCAATGATTACTTCTTTTAAGGAAATCGCTGCTGCTGGTCGCAAAGAGGTTAGTGCAGAAGTTACTTCAGCAAAGCCGCTTAGCGCCTCTCAACTAAAATCTCTTAGCTCAACTCTTAAAAAGAAAATTGGCAAGACGGTTAAACTTCAAACTCACGTCGATGCATCTTTAATCGGAGGCCTTATTGTTAAGGTCGGATCACAGATGATCGATAATTCTTTACAGACAAAACTAAGTGCGATGAAAAACGCGATGAAAGAGGTCGGATAATGGATATTAAGGCTGCAGAAATCTCAGCAATCCTCAAGAACCAGATTAAAAATTTCGGTAAAGAGGCTCAAGTCTCTGAAGTTGGTCAGGTTCTTTCAGTTGGTGATGGTATTGCCCGTGTTTACGGCTTGGACAATGTTCAGGCAGGTGAGCTTGTGGAATTCCCCGGTGGTATTAAAGGCATGGCGCTTAACCTCGAATCTGACAATGTCGGCGTGGTTATCTTTGGCTCTGATAAAACCATTAAAGAAGGCGATACTGTAAAAAGAACAGGCGCTATTGTTGATACGCCAGTTGGTAAGGAATTGTTAGGTCGTGTTGTTGATGGCTTGGGCAATCCAATTGATGGCAAGGGGCCGTTAAAAACTAAAAAACGCTCTCAGGTTGATGTTAAGGCACCAGGTATTTTGCCTCGTAAGTCAGTGCATGAGCCAATGTCTACAGGTCTTAAAGCGATTGATACACTTATTCCTATTGGCCGTGGGCAGCGCGAACTTATCATTGGCGATCGTCAAACTGGTAAAACTGCGATTATTATGGACACTTTTTTAAATCAAAAACCAGCTCATGATGCTGATAATGAAAGTGAAAAACTATATTGTATATATGTTGCGGTTGGCCAAAAGCGCTCAACTGTCGCCCAGTTAGTTAAAATGCTAGAAGATAAGGGGGCAATGGAATATTCTATTGTTGTTGCCGCTACCGCTTCAGATCCTGCTCCAATGCAATTTTTAGCGCCATTTACTGGCACAGCTATTGGTGAGTATTTCCGTGATAATGGCATGCATGCTGTTATTGCTTATGATGATCTTTCAAAACAGGCTGTTGCTTATCGTCAGATGTCATTATTGCTTCGCCGTCCACCAGGTCGTGAAGCTTATCCAGGTGATGTGTTTTATCTTCACTCTCGCCTTTTGGAGCGTTCAGCTAAGTTGAACGAAGCGAATGGTTCAGGCTCTCTAACTGCTCTGCCAGTTATTGAAACTCAAGCAAATGATTTGGCCGCTTATATTCCTACCAACGTTATTTCTATTACCGATGGTCAGATATTCCTTGAAACAGATTTATTTTTCCAAGGTATTCGCCCTGCGGTTAACGCTGGCCTTTCAGTTTCTCGTGTTGGCTCATCTGCTCAGATTAAAGCTATGAAACAGGTTGCTGGCTCTATTAAGGGTGAATTGGCTCAATATCGTGAAATGGCTGCCTTTGCGCAGTTCGGCTCTGATCTTGATGCTGCAACACAACGCATGCTTAATCGTGGTGCGCGTTTGACCGAATTACTTAAACAAGGTCAATATTCCCCGCTTAAAACTGAAGAGCAGGTTGTTGTAATTTTTGCTGGTGTTAATGGTTATCTTGATGAAGTTGACGTTGCAAAAGTAGGTGAGTTTGAAACAAGCCTGCTTAGCTTGATGCACGCAAAACATAAAGATATCCTTGATACAATTGTCAAAGATAAAGCTATTAGTGATGCCACCAAACAAGCATTAAATGATGCTATTGGCGGTTTTGTGAAAACATTTGCGGCTTAATTTAAGTTCGCGCTAACTTTTGAGGAAAGATAGGCTCGATGCCCTCTTTAAAAGACCTTAAAAATCGGATCACCTCGGTCAAGTCGACCCAGAAGATCACCAAGGCGATGCAAATGGTTGCATCAGCTAAATTACGTAAAGCCCAAGAAGCGGCTGAAAGTTCGCGTCCCTACGCTGTGCGTATGGGCACTGTTCTTAATGGGCTTGGTGCAGCTTATGCTGATCGTGAAGACGCACCAAAGCTTTTGGGCGGCACGGGAAATGATAAAATACATTTACTCATTGTTGCAACGGCAGAGCGTGGGCTTTGCGGCGGCTTTAACTCATCCATAGCCCGCCTTGCCCGCGATCATGCAAATAAGCTGATTTCTGAAGGTAAAACAGTAAAAATCATTACAATTGGTAAAAAAGGTAATGATATTCTTAAAAGATTATTTCCTGATAATATCATTGAAAACATTTCTTTGCGCGATGTTAAAAGAATTGGCTATAGCGATGCTCTCTCGATTGGGCAAAAAGTCTTAGATATGTTTGATAATGAAGAATTTGACGTAGCAACGCTCTTCTTCTCACAATTTAAGTCTATTATTTCGCAAATTCCAACTGCCCATCAGTTAATTCCTGCTAAGATTGAGGCAAGCAAGACCGAAGAAAAAGCGCAAGTGGTTAGTTATGATTATGAGCCTGACGAGGCGACTATTTTGGCTGACTTGCTACCAAAAAATATTTCTGTGCAGATTTTTAGTGCATTGCTAGAAAATGCAGCAGGAGAAATGGGCGCAAAAATGAGCGCAATGGATAATGCCTCTCGTGCGGCAGGTGATATGATTGACGCATTGACATTAAGCTATAACCGTCAACGTCAGGCACAAATTACCAAAGAGTTGATTGAAATTATTTCAGGCGCTGAAGCGCTATAAAGAAAAAGAGATTAAGGAAAAATCTAATGGCAGTTAAAAAAGCTCCAGCGAAAAAAACAACAGCAAAAAAAGCACCAGTTAAGAAAAAAACAGTTGCTAAAAAAGCAACCAGTGCAAAACCTGTGGGTCATATCACACAAATCATTGGCGCTGTTGTTGATGTGCAGTTTGATAACCATCTTCCAGCGATTTTAGATGCACTTGAAACCTCAAATAATGGCAATCGCATGATTTTAGAAGTTGCTCAACATCTTGGTGAAAATATTGTTCGTACAATTGCTATGGATACTTCTGAAGGTCTAGTTCGTGGGCAAGATGTTACTTCTCTTGGCGCTCCAATTACTGTGCCAGTTGGTGATGAAACACTTGGTCGCATTATGAATGTTATTGGTGAGCCAATTGATTTGGCCGGACCTGTTAAAACAAAAGCAAAACGCGCTATTCACCAAGATGCTCCGGATTTTGTTGACCAAAACCCAGAAGCTGAAATTCTTGTAACTGGCATTAAAGTGGTTGATCTGCTTGCTCCTTATGCACGTGGCGGTAAAATTGGTCTGTTTGGTGGTGCTGGTGTTGGTAAAACAGTTCTTATTCAAGAGCTAATTAACAATATTGCTAAAGCGCACGGTGGTTATTCTGTTTTTGCTGGTGTTGGTGAAAGAACTCGCGAAGGTAATGATCTTTATTATGAAATGATTGAATCTGGTGTGAATGTTGATCCAAAAGAAAATAATGGCTCAACTGAAGGTTCAAAATGTTCACTTGTGTTTGGTCAGATGAATGAGCCTCCAGGGGCGCGCGCTCGTGTTGCTCTTACTGGCTTGACAATCGCGGAACATTTCCGCGATCAAGGCCAAGACGTTTTATTCTTTGTTGATAATATTTTCCGCTTCACTCAAGCAGGCTCAGAAATGTCAGCTCTTTTGGGTCGCATTCCTTCGGCTGTGGGTTATCAGCCAACATTGGCAACCGACATGGGAACTATGCAAGAGCGTATTACCACAACTAACAAAGGCTCAATCACTTCTGTGCAGGCAATTTATGTTCCGGCCGATGACTTGACCGATCCTGCTCCTGCGACAACATTTGCTCACCTTGATGCGACAACTGTGCTTAACCGTGCAATTTCTGAAAAAGGTATTTATCCTGCGGTTGATCCACTAGATTCAACTTCTCGCATTCTTGATCCAGGTATTATTGGTGAAGAGCATTATAATGTTGCCCGTGAAGTGCAGGAAATTTTGCAACGCTATAAATCATTGCAAGATATTATTGCTATTTTGGGCATGGACGAACTTTCAGAAGAAGATAAATTAGCAGTGGCACGTGCGCGTAAAATTGAGCGTTTCATGAGCCAGCCATTCTTTGTTGCTGAGGCATTTACTGGGTCGCCAGGAATTCTTGTGCCACTAGAAGAAACAATTCGTGCCTTTAAAGGTCTTTGTGCTGGTGATTACGATCATCTTCCAGAAGCTGCTTTTTATATGGTTGGCACAATTGATGATGCTATTGCAAAAGCACAAAAACTTGCAGCAGATGCGGCTTAAAAATAGGATTTATAAGTTATGAGCGAGGCTATTAAAGTTGAGATCGTTTCTCCTGAACAACTTGTGTTTTCACAAGACGCTAGCAGTGTAACCGTGCCAGGAGTTGAGGGTTATTTTACTGTAATGGGTGAACATGCCCCGCTTATGTCTATTCTAAAACATGGTTTTGTAACCGTTCAAGCTGATAAAGATACAAAAAGTTTTTATGTTGGCGGAGGCTTTGTTGATGTCTCTCCAAAAGGTGTGAGCATTTTGGCAGAAGTTGCAAAAACCAGCGCTGATTTTAGCGAAGAGCAAATTCAAGAAGAGATTAAAATCGCTAAAGAGCAATTACAAAAAGCAAAAGACGCTGACGAAACCAGTGTTGCTCAAGCTATTTTAGATGGTTTTAGCAATTTTGCAGATGAAGTAAAAAACATGAGGCCAAGCGGTTTTTAGATTTTACTTATAATGATTTAGACTTTCACAAGGCGCTTTATTTAAGCGCCTTTTTGTTTAGATAAATTACAAAGACCATTCAGTTTAGAGTTATTTAACTTTATTCGTAGTATTTTCCCTTAATTATATTTTAGCAAGGCAGTTTGGACGTAGCCTGTAATTATATTTAAGGAAAATTATGCTCAACCTTTTAGCTATAAAATTAGTGAAATCCTCACCCTAATAGCTAAGTGCCAATATATATTATGTCATGAATTTCCTAAGTCAATTTTAGCCAAAGAGAATAATAGAACTAGTAACAGGACTTAAGAGACATGATTAAACTGCCTTCATTAAAAATAGCTATAAAATTACCGCTGAGCATAGTTGGCTCTGCCCTACTTGTTAGTATAGGGGTAGGCATTGCTTCCTATATGATTTCAGCTAAAACAGTGTCTGAACAAACATTTAATGAATTGCAAATCCTTGCAATGCAAAAAACCAATGCATTAGAGAAATATTATAATGATGTAGCAAGAGACTTGCGTATCACGGCGGCCTCTGAACCCGTTAAAAAGGCCGTAGATACTTTTTCGTTTAATTGGAAAAAATTAGACGGCGATCGCACAGCAGAATTGCAAAGATTATATATTGAAGAAAACCCAAATCCGCTAGGTGAAAAATACCTGTTGGATAATGGCACATCACCGACTAAAGCTAATAATAGGAAATATGTATCTTATCATTATACACATGCTGGAGTGCACCCAAGCTTACGCTCGCAAATGCTTGAGCGTGGATATCATGATATGTTCCTTTTTGATATAGATGGAAATATGGTTTACTCGGTTTCTAAAGAAGCTGATTTTGCAACTAATTTTAGTAAAAACAACGGTCCTTGGGCCGACACTGGCCTTGGTGAAGTTTTTCAAGAGGCAGTAAAGTTTGAAAAGCCAGGGCAAATAGCATTTAGTGAGTTTGCCTTTTACGAACCGAGTGGAAATATCCCTGCTAGTTTTTTTGCGACACCAATATATAACAAAAAAAATGCCATGATTGGAGTTATGGCAATTCAAATTTCCACAAAAGGCTTAAATGCGATCCTCTCATCTAATGAGGGTCTAGGTAAAAGCGGAGAAACATTTTATGTTAATGATAAATTTCAGCTTCTATCCGATTCTTCTTTTACAGAGTATGACGATGTTTTAGTTACGACATTTAATAATCCAATAGTTGCAAAAGCATTACAAGGTGGTAGTGATGTAGGCACTTCTTCAGATTATCGTGATATGGAAACATTGATAGCAGCACAGCATATTGAGTTTATGGGTAATAATTTGGCTGTTGTTGCCATTAAGGGAGCAAGTGAAGCGTTTGCACCTTTAATCAATATGCGTAATACAATTTTATTGATAGGCGCTATTTTAATTGCTATTGCAACTGTGCTCGGCATTCTACTTTCCCAATCGATTTCTCGCCCTCTTACACGTTTAAATAAAGTAATGGATGACTTATCCAAGGGTAATCTTGATGTTGAAATTGTCGGTGCAAATAGAGGTGATGAGTTAGGCGATATGGCTCGTGCTGTTGAAGTTTTTAAACAAAACGGACTTTTAGTTAAACAACTTGAAAAAGATACCCAACAGCAGCTAATTATGGCTATGGATCGCTCTGGTCAGATAGATGCGATTAGTAAATCTCAAGCAATGATTGAATTTACTCCTCAGGGAGAAATATTAAATGCTAATGAGAATTTCCTCACAACAACTGGTTATAGCCTTGATGAAATCAAGGGTAATCATCATTCAATGTTTGTTGATCCAGAATATGCCTCAGGCGTTGAATATAAAGAGTTTTGGAAAAAACTTAGCAGCGGCCAATATGATGCTGGTGAATATAAACGCATTGGCAAAGAGGGTGGTGAAATTTGGATACAAGCTAGTTATAACCCAATATTTGATCCAAATGGCAAGTTAACTAAAGTTGTAAAATTTGCTACAGATATTACCAATCGTAAAACAGCAATGTTGGTTTTAAGTCAGAGCCTGGATAATTTAGCTGAAGGTAACTTAAAGTCATCACTTATTAAAGAGCCTTTATGTGATGACTTTGAGCCTGTTAGAAAGGCCTTAAACGAAACTGTAAACCGCTTTGCACACATTGTTTCTCAACTTCGCACTACTTCTGGCGGGCTTAAAACTGCTACTGGTGAGATTTTGGAAGGGGCGAATGATCTTAGTGATCGCACAACCAAACAAGCCGCTACGATTGAAGAAACTTCAGCGGCTATGGAGCAGTTATCTTCCACCGTTATAGCGAATGCTGAAAAGGCAGAAGAGGCCAGCAATAAATCTGCTATCACCTCTAAAACGGCGCAAGATGGTGAGCAGATTATGCATAATGCAAAAGATGCAATGCAAAGAATTACTACTTCGTCTGAGAAAATCTCAAATATCATCGGCATGATTGATGATATTGCTTTCCAAACCAATTTGTTAGCGCTTAATGCTTCTGTTGAAGCGGCACGTGCGGGCGAGGCAGGCAAGGGCTTTGCGGTTGTTGCGGTTGAGGTTCGCCGCCTTGCACAAAGTGCGGCTGAGGCTTCAAGCGAGGTTAAAGTGCTAATTGAGCAAAGCGCAGTTGAAGTTTCTGGCGGCTCAAAACTTGTTGAAGAAGCGGCGGGCAAGCTGAATAATATTTTAGAATCTGTGCGTGAGAATTCTTCTATGCTTGAGGGCATTGCAAGTGAAAGCCGCGAGCAAGCGGGATCAATTGAAGAGGTGAATGCGGCGGTTCGTCAGATGGACGAAATGACCCAGCATAATGCGGCCTTAGTTGAGCAAACAAATGCGGCAATTGAGCAGACAGAAGCGCAAGCCAATGAGCTCGATAATATTGTTGATGTGTTTAAGCTTGATGGCAATGATAACGAGCCAGCAAAGCAGGCAACAGCGCCAGAAGCAACAGGCATTAAGGGCTTAAAAGAAAAAGTAAAACACGCCGCAAAATCATATCTATCACGGGGCAATGCAGCCGTTGCAACAGACGATGAATGGGCTGAATTTTAAGGGCTAGGCTACAGCTATCACTATGTTGGAGGACGAGAAAATGATTCACCCTTCGACAGGCTCTAGGTGATGATTGTTGGCTCGGGTGACTATAGATTCCTCGGAGTGATTATAGATTCCAAAGGGCGGCTTGAATAAGTCGCCTTTTTATTGTCCTTAATAATTTTATCATAAGACCCTTCACCAAGTTCAGGGTGACAGGGGCGGATTCATGGGTGGCAAGGTGGCGGATTCAGGGTGACAGTAACTCTGTCATCTTGGTGCACGCTTTTGCCATGCTGAGCGAAGTCGAAGCATCTTAAGGTGGTAATGAAAGATTCTTCACTACGTTCAGAATGACTGGGGCGCAAGTTCAGGGTGACAAGCTAGTGGATTCAAGAGTAACAATGGCGGATTTAGGGTGACATTTGGTTGGTGCTTATAATGACATTTGGTAAGTAATACTATTGTAAGTTTTACGCAATTCGCCTATCTGTTGCTATAGATTCTTTTTACTATTTCAAACCAAGAGGCTAGCATCTATGGCACGTCAATTTATCTATCATATGAGTAATCTCTCGAAATCTTATGCTGGCGGCAAAAAGGTTCTCGATGGTGTTAATCTTAGTTTTTATCCCGATGCAAAAATCGGTGTGCTGGGGCCAAACGGCGCTGGTAAATCAACCTTGCTTAAAATCATGGCGGGGCTAGACACTGAATATAATGGCGAAGCATGGCTGGCTGAGGGCGCAAGCGTTGGTTATTTACCTCAAGAGCCACAACTTGATAGTAATCTTGATGCTATTGGCAATGTGATGATTGGGGTAAAAGACAAGAAGGCAATCCTTGATCGTTATAATGAACTAATGATGGATTATAGTGACGAAACGGCAGATGAGGCGGCAAAATTACAAGATGAGATAGATGCGCAAAACCTGTGGGATCTTGATAGCCAAGTAGAAATGGCAATGGAGGCGCTTGGTTGTCCACCACCAAATGCTAGCGTTGAAAACCTATCGGGCGGTGAAAAGCGGCGCATTGCTTTGTGCCAACTTTTGCTCTCAAAACCTGATCTATTATTGCTCGATGAGCCAACCAACCATCTTGATGCTGAAACTACTGCATGGCTTGAAAAACATTTGCGTGAGTTCACTGGCTCGGTGCTTATCATAACCCACG
>JALSJY010000231.1 GCA_026989045.1 Hyphomicrobiales bacterium
TTTGTCCTTCGTCATTTTGTAATATTTCATTTGATGGCGTGAGCTGCGTGTGGGTGGTTGGAAGGTTGGTAACAGGCAAACCCTTATGAGCGCGAGACATAAAATCTGACCATATTTGTGCAGGAAAGGAGCCCCCACCAACACCTTTTGTGGGCGAGCCATCATCATTACCAATCCAAATTCCTGTGATTAAATTAGCTGAATAGCCAACAAAAATTGCATCTCTATTATTTTGTGATGTGCCAGTTTTTCCTGCAATTGGCCAGCCCTTGAGCTTAGCCTTTTTACCTGTGCCAACCTCAACCGCATAAGAGAGCATATCATTCATCATTGCAACATTTTGCAAATCAACTACTTTTCCTGGGCCAGAGGGGATGTTATCATAAAGCACTTCGCCATCTGGTGTTTCTATCTTAGTAATAATATGAGCAATTACTCCCTCTCCGCCATTGGCAAATGGAGCATAAGCGGCAGTTAATTCAAGCAATGATACTTCTTGTGAGCCAAGGGCAATTGAGGGAACAGGATTTAGGTCTGAGGAAATACCAAGTCGATATGCCGTATCAACAATTGTTTCTGGGCCAATTTCAATGGCTAATCTACCTGCAACTGTGTTGAGTGAATAGGCTAAGGCATCGCGTAATGTAACAGCGCCGACATATTTATCATTATAGTTTTTGGGTGACCAGCCTTTGTAAGTAAATGCTTCATCATTGACCATTGTATCTGGCCTAAAGCCGTTTTCTAATGCGCTTAAATAGATGATTGGCTTAAATGAAGAGCCTGGCTGACGCTTGGCGGTTACGGCTCTGTTATATTGGCTTTTAGAATAATCAGTGCCGCCAACAATAGCCCTAACCGATCCATCTGTTGCCAAGGCTACAAGGGCTGATTGGCTAAAGTCTTTTTCTTGACCATATTCAGCTACAGTTTCTTTGATTAAAAACTCACCATATTTTTGTAAATCCCAATCAATCGTTGTGGTAACAATAACATCACCATCAACAGAGCCGATATAAGAATTCATTAAAGTTTCAACCCAATCAGCAACATAAAATTCAGCCCCTGCAATTTTAGTGCGAATGCGTTTGTTTGGATCAATGGCTGCGGCTTTTGCCTCTTCAGTGGAAATATAGCCCTGATCTGCCATTGCATTTAATACTATGCGAGCGCGAGCAGCAGCTTTTTGTGGATTTTTATCAGGTGACAAGCGTGATGGAGCTTTTAAAACCCCTGCTAGAATTGCCGCCTCACCAAGTGAAATATTACGCGCACTTTTGCCAAAAAATACCTGTGAGGCGGCTTCTATTCCATAAGCCCCACCGCCATAATAAACTCGGTTAAGATAAAGTTCGATTATATCGTTTTTAGTGTAATTTTTCTCGAGCCAAAGGGCTAATAGCGCCTCTTGAATTTTGCGGCCAATTTTCTGCTCTGGTGAAAGAAACAAGTTTTTAGCAACCTGTTGAGTAATGGTTGAGCCGCCAGCTGTTATACGACCAGCAGCAATATTGCCTATGAATGCGCGAGTAATACCAATTGGATCAATGCCAAAATGGCTCATAAAACGCCTATCTTCAATGGCAATCATGGCTGAAGGCACATAATGGGGTAGCTCTCGCAATGAAACCGCCTCACCGCCCATTTTGCCTCTATTGGAGATTAGTTTTCCATTGGCGGCAATGATGCGAATATTTGCCGGCCGATCTGGCACAGCCCATGTATCAGCCGATGGTAATTTCATTGCATAATAACCAATAATGCCAATGATAGCCAAGCCTAGCCAGATTGAAGCAATAAATCCCCAATAAAATAAAAAGCCAACTGCACGCCCAAGAGTGAATTTTTTTTTGTTATTTTTTCTTACTCTGCTATTTGCCCGTCTGTTTGATTTTGATTTTGTGGTCGCTGACTTTAATGGCTTGGCTTTAGGGTTAGTTTTTCTAGCTTTTCTTTTTTTGCCTTTAGTCTTGCTTGAATTAGCGCCAATTCTATCTTTTGATGAAAGTCGTATATCCATAAAAAATAATCCAGCATTCTTAGAAAAAAATTAAAATTGAGCAGTTATGTGCCTAGCTCTTATCAGAGCTATTAAAATCTAGCGCCTAGTTCAAACCATTAGTTTGTGACACTAATAATAAATAATGTGGCAAGTTTATGTGAAGTAAATCATTTAAAAGAAATTTATACGTCCAAATTTGCTACATTAAGGGCATTTTCTTGTATGAAGTCTTTACGCGGCTCAACCAGATCACCCATAAGTTGAGAGAAAGTTTCATCGGCAATATCGCTTTCTTTAATCTGCACTTGTAATAATGTGCGCACGTTTGGATCAAGCGTTGTCTCCCATAACTGCTCTGGGTTCATTTCGCCCAAACCTTTATAGCGTTGCAAATAAACCCCTTTGCGACCAGTTTCAGTGATAATTTCAAATAATGAAATAGGCCCATAAATTGACGTTGTTTTATCTTTACGTTTAAAAGAGCCAATGTCGTCAAATATATTATCGAATTTTTTTATTATTTGACGAATTTTTCTGGCATTTACTGAAAGAATTAAAGAGCTATCAATAATGTGACTTTCTTTTACTCCGCGCACTATTCGAGAGAATGTTAGCCCCCCCTCACCATCAACTTCACCAACCCAGCCTCTTTCTGTCTCGTCAGAAACTTGATCTAATCTTGAGGCAACCTTTTGAGCAATATTTTTTGCTTTTTGCTCACTTTCAAGGGCACTTTCATCAAAAGCACCAGCGATTGCAGCCTGCTCGACAATAGTGCGATCATAAACTCTATTTAGCCCATTGATTGTATGAACAAAGTCACGCGCTATTTTGCTAATTTCAAGCAAATCATTGCCAGCATGATCAACTCCATCACCGCTAGTTAAAATGGTTTCATCTGAGCCAGTAATAAGTAGATAATCCTCTAATTCGCGCTCGTCTTTAAGGTATTGCTCAGATTGACCTCGCTTGATTTTATAAAGAGGGGGTTGGGCGATATAAAGATGGCCGCGCTCAATTATCTCATGCATTTGACGGTAGAAAAAGGTTAATAGTAAGGTGCGAATATGTGCGCCATCAACATCGGCATCAGTCATGATGATGATTTTATGATAGCGTAATTTATCTGCATCAAATTCTTCGCGCCCAATGCCAGTGCCAAGCGCAGTGATTAAAGTGCCAACTTGTTCGGAGGAAAGCATACGATCAAAACGTGCCCGCTCAACATTTAAGATTTTACCTCTTAGAGGTAACACGGCTTGTGTAGCGCGATCACGACCCTGTTTTGCAGAGCCGCCAGCACTATCTCCTTCCACGATGAATATTTCAGATTTTGCAGGATCGCGCTCTTGGCAATCTGCTAATTTTCCTGGCAGGGAAGAAATTTCAAGCGCTGATTTGCGCCGAGTTAATTCACGTGCCTTTCTTGCTGCCTCGCGCGCTGCAGCTGCTGAGGCAACTTTGTTAACAATGATTTTTGCCTCCACTGGATGCTCTTCAAACCATTGTGCTAATTTATCATTGACGCAAGATTCAACCACAGGACGAACTTCAGAAGAAACAAGCTTGTCTTTGGTTTGAGACGAGAATTTTGGGTCAGGAACTTTGATTGATAAAACGCAGGTTAATCCCTCACGACAATCATCGCCAGTTAGTGATACTTTTTCTTTTTTGGTTATTCCAGAGCGTTCCGCATATCCATTTACTTGGCGTGTTAATGCGCCACGCAGACCTGCTAGGTGAGTACCACCATCGCGTTGGGGAATATTATTGGTAAAACATAAGATATTTTCGTGATAGCTCTCATTCCACCACATAGCCACCTCAACCACAACATCGTCTTTTTCTGCAATGATGATAATGGGGTCGTTAAGTAGAGGGGATTTTGATTTGTCGAGATAGCGAACATAAGCCTCAAGCCCACCTTCGTAATAAAGCTTTGTTTCAACTAGCTCTGGTTGGCGATTGTCACGTAGAGTAATATTCACTCCTGAATTTAGAAAAGCTAGTTCACGCAAGCGATGCTCAAGAGTTTTATAGTCAAATTCAACCATAGTAAAAGTATCAGGTGAGGGCATAAAAGTAACTTCGGTGCCAGTTTTATCTCCTGCTTCTCCAGTAATAATAAGTGGAGAATCTGATACGCCATGTGTAAAGCTCATTTCATGAATTTTACCAGAGCGGCGGATTTTTAATTTTAGCCAAACAGAGAGGGCATTAACAACTGAAACGCCAACCCCATGTAAGCCACCTGAAACTTTATAAGAATTTTGATCAAATTTCCCACCTGCGTGTAGCTGGGTCATAATAACTTCGGCAGCGGACATTTGTTCTTCGGTGTGAATATCGGTAGGAATGCCACGACCATTATCAGTAACTGTAACTGAGCCATCAGGGTTTAAGGTGACAGTTACTTTATCGGCGTGACCTGCCAAAGATTCATCAATTGCATTATCAAGTACTTCATAAACCATGTGGTGCAGGCCTGAGCCATCATCGGTGTCACCAATATACATGCCTGGGCGTTTTCTAACTGCATCAAGACCTTTTAATACTTTGATTGAGTCTGCGCCATATTCTGCTTCTGCTGTGGTTTTTTGATCGTTCATTTGATTTTCCGAATCAGGATAAATTTTATCCTTTCTTTGTAGAACAAATTTACTCAAAAAGGAATGTTTTGTGGGGATAAATGCAAGCATTGAATAGGGTTTGTTGTGCTATTTAGTGAATTATATCAATTTTGACAAACGAGTAACAAGGTGAGTAACAAAGGGAGAGGGAATATGTGTGATTGTTGGAGTGGAATTATAGTTATTAGTTTTTAAGGGGCAATTATTTGGTTTAATTTCACTTCAAATATTTGAGCTCTATTGCCAAGGCTTTCAAATAATATTTTGTCTGTGCCACTCATCCAACATTGAGCCTGAAGTGCATCAAGACTATCATAAAGCGCCTCTCGCCTTTGTGGGTCAAGGTGAGCGCCAATTTCATCAAGCAAAAGAATTGGAGTGATAGAGGTGATTTTTTTAACCAATCGTGCATGGGCTAAAATTAAGCCTATCAGCAGGGCTTTTTGCTCTCCTGTTGAACAAAGTGCGGCGGGGATATTTTTTTGTTTATTTGTAACCAATAAATCTAATTTATGCGGCCCTAAAGTGGTGCGTGAGGCGGCTTTATCAAGCGCTCGGTTTTTGCGCCAATGTTCAATCAATCTTGCCTCAAGACTTGCAGAAGAATTTGGCTCAACTCCATCTTCAAATAATGCAGTTAGCGATAATTGGCTGGCAGGAAAAGCCTGCTCATCAATGCTTTGATTAACAAAACTTTGTAAATGTCCAAGGCTATCAATACGGGCAAAATAAATTGCTGCTGCATATTGAGCCATTTGTGCCTCAATTGCATTTAGCCAATTATCATTAGAATTCTCACTAATCATTCTTTCGCTAAGCAATTTATTGCGTTGACGCATAGCTTTTTCATAATTTGAAACACTAAGGCTGTGGTCTGGAATAAGAGTACTAACTAGTCTATCAAAAAATCGCCGCCTATCGCCACTTGGCCCTCTAAATAAAGAATCCATATCTGGAGTGAGCCAAAGTAGGCGAATATAGGCGCTTATTTCTTGCAAGGACTTTGCATTAGTGCCGTTGATACGGGTTTTTCTAACCCCTTCAAGAGAAGTGCCAGTGCCAATATCAATCGGCCCATTTGGAGTTTCTAGTGTTAAGGCTATTGCCCAATTTACGCTACAATTACCATTTGCATCGATTTGAGCAATATTAGAAATAGTCGCGCGGCGCAAACCCTTACCTGGAGTAAGCAATGAAATAGCTTCTAAAACATTGGTTTTGCCCGCCCCATTTGCACCGCTAAGCACAATATGTGATGAATTACAATCAATTGCCGCACTGGTATAAGAGCGAAAACTATTTAATCGAAGGCGAGAAATATAGTGGCTGGGGGGCAATTTTTCCTCTTTATGATTTTGAGATTATTATACTCTCATCGGCATTAAAACATAAAGTGCATTATCATTATTTTCTTCATGCACTAGAGTTGGTGAGCCAGAATCATTAAACATAAAAATTATATTGTCTGAGCGAATTTGTGACACAATATCTAATAAATAACGCGCATTAAATCCTATTTCAAACTCACTTTCATCAAACTCAACCCCAAGCTCTTCAGATGCAACACCATGATCTGGATTGGTGACACAAAGTTCCAGTATATTTTCTTTAATACTGAGTTTAACTGCTTTGCCGCCACGATCTGAGGCAATGGTTGAAACCCGATCAACAGCTGTGGCAAAATCAGCCTTGTTAACCAGCATTTTTTTATCATTATCTTTTGGTGTTACCCTATCATAGTCAGGGAAAGTGCCTTCAATCAATTTTGAAACTAAAACAACAGAGCCGATTGAAAAGCGGATTTTACTGGCTGAAAGTTCGATTTCAACATCACCAGTTTCAGCTTCAATTAGTTTTTGCACTTCACTAATGGTTTTGCGCGGAATTATAATCCCCTCCATTCCTTGGAGACCATTGGGGGCTTTAGTTTGTGCCCTTGCCATACGGTGGCCATCAGTTGCAACGGCACGTAATAGGGTTTCCTCCTCATGCTCGATTGTGTGCATATAGATGCCGTTTAAATAATAGCGGGTTTCTTCATTTGAGATTGCAAATTGAGTTCTCTCTATCAATTGGGCCAATTCATCAGCAGCAATTGAAAAACTGTGGCTGAAATCATCTGATTTAAGCTCAGGAAATCCATCGGGATCTAAGCATGAAAGATTAAAACGTGAGCGTCCAGAAGTGATGGACATTTTATTATCTTCATTAAGCTGCAATTTTATTTCAGCCCCATCGCTAAATTTTCTAACAATTTCATAAAGGGTATGAGCAGGCACGGTTGTTTTGCCAGGCTCAGCAATCATAGCACCAACATGCTCCGTTACTTCGATATCTAAGTCAGTTGCACGTAAATCTAAACCATTATTTTTTGCTATAATTAAAACATTGGCTAAAATCGGATATGTGTTGCGGCGCTCTACCACACGATGCACATGACCAAGAGATTTTAATAAATGGTTGCGTTCTAATGTAATTTTCATAAGTTTAAAGCCTTAATAATAACAAAATAATCATGACCCAATAAATATATCAGGGCTTGAGATATTATTCTTTTGACAAGAAAAGGCAAGAAATAGATAGGAAAAGTCAAAGAAAATTAGAAAAAATCAGGCAAAATCCATTATTCTTCAAGCATGCGCTTTAATAACTCAACCTCTTGCGCCAAATTACCATCATCTTTCATCAATTGCTCAACTTTTCTAACAGAATGCAATACAGTAGTATGATCTCTGCCACCAAAACGACGGCCAATTTCTGGCAATGAGCGTGAAGTGAGCGATTTTGCAAGATACATTGCAATTTGACGAGGTCGCACAACATCACGTGAGCGACGCGCTGACAAAAGGTCGGTGCGTGGAACTTTGAAATGACGTGATACAATTTTAAGAATATCTTCAATTTGAACGCGGCGAATTTCTTTTGCCCTAATAAGATCAGCCAATGTTTTTTCAGCTAAATCAATAGTAATTGGCTGGCCTGTAAGCTGGTTGGCAACAACTAATCTGTTCACTGCGCCATCAAGATCTCGACCATGAGAAATTACTGAATGGGCAATATAATCAAGCACTGGTTCAGGAAAAAATATACCAGCAAATCTTGATGCGGCTTGCTCTGCTCTATGGGTAACAATATCTCTGCGCAATTGTTTATCAAAGTTATTTATTGGCACAACAAGTCCACCAGATAGACGTGATTTAACTCTATCATCAAGCATATCAAGATCACGAGGGGGGGCGTCGCCTGCAACAATTACCTGTTTTGCTCCACTTATAAGAGCAGAAAGTGTGTGACCAAATTCTGTGGCAGATTTGCCTTGAAGAAATTGCATATCATCAATGAGTAGCAAATCAATGCGCCGCAACCATTCTTTAAAACCAATAGCTGATTGACGCTGAATGGCCGTAATAAAATGATACATAAAATGATCAGCGGTTAAATAAACAATATTTTTTTCATTATTATTTGCGCCCGCTGCGTATGCAATGGCGTTCAAAAGATGTGTTTTTCCTAACCCAACACTTGAGTGAATATAAACAGGATTAAAAGTTATTGAATTATTAGTAGCAGCGCTTGCTACTTGCTTGGCAACTCCAAGAGCAATTTCATTACCTTGACCCCTAACAAAATTTTCAAAAGTCATTTTAGGATCAAGAGTGCTACCTGAAAGAGCATTTGGCGGTGTTTTTTTCTTTATTGTTGTAGCAAGTTTTGAATTGGTGTTTTTATGCTGTTTTATATCTGTATTTTGATTTTGGCTAATGGCCTCTACTTCGTCTTTTGGATCAGGTGAAAGGCGTGGTCTAGCCTGACCATTCACTCTTACGGTGAAGTGTAGGCGTTTAATTTCTTCATTTTGCGCTTGAAAAGCTTCTAAAATACGTTCGCTATAATTTGATTGAACCCAAGAACATAAAAAACGAGTTGGAACAGAAAGGTGAGCAAGGTCATCAACAATTTCTTCTAATTCTAGGCGGGTGAACCAAGAAGAAAAAACATCTTCGCCAACAGAAGAGCGCAAGATTGTGCGAATGCGATTGAATAATTTATTATTAGCGGCAGCAATTTTTTTAGCGCTAGGAGCTTTTTGCTTAGCTAAATGCTGCGATATTTTATTTGAAGAATCCTTGATAGAATTAGAATTATTATCTAAACAAAATTGCTGTGCCGCAACATTTTGATCCATATTATTTGCCCCTTAAATATTATATGAAATGAAAATATACAATTCTATTTTCATAGTTATTTTGAAATTCTAGAAATTATTTTAGCTTTAGGAAAATAAAACTCTAGATTTGAGTTCAGATTTTACTGACTGATGTTTTATGCGTATTAAATCTAATATTTTGGTATGTTAAACCTTTGTATGGTCTATGTATTTAATATCACAATCTATCTTTCGCGCCCTTAGTTTTATGCCCTTAACACCTCTTAAGTTTATC
>JALSJY010000232.1 GCA_026989045.1 Hyphomicrobiales bacterium
AACACTAGTGGCACTATAATTGATGATATGATTATTCTTGATACTGATAAGCTTGAAATTAAATTTTCAGACTTAGCTAGCAGACCCGTTCTTTCAATTTTGCGTCAATTTTCTGCTCCCGTTCTTATAAATAGCAATGCCAGTTTAGCAGATAAGCTATTTCTTGCCCGCCATGATAAAGATGCGTTTAACCGCTGGCAGGCGCTAAATTCGCTTGCTTTGGATTTGCTGATTAAAGGGGTAAAAAATACTGCCAAGTTTGAAAACCAAGAAGAAATTGATGGTTTTATAAAAGCATTAGGCAACACACTTAATGATAATAATCTTGATGATGCTTTAAAATCTTTTGCCCTTAGCCTGCCTAGCGAAAAGCTAATTTCTTTGACTTTGGCTAAAGATATAGATCCAAAAATTATCTATCAAACTCGCAATAGTCTTCTAACAATAATTAGCGATGCTCTTTATGATAATCTACACTCTGTCTATCTTAATTTAACAAAAATATGCACTCCTTATTCGCATGAGCAAAAATCAACTCAGGCACGAATGTTACGTAATCAATCTCTTTTACTAATGATAGCAGGGAAAAAAGAGGCGGCAATTAAACTCACCTTAGCTCATTATTATGATGCCGATAATATGACTGATAGAATGGTAGCCCTTGGGGCAATCGTTGCTTACTCAAAAGATGATGCCACAGTTTTGCTAAAACATTTTTATGATAATTTTTGCAATGATATTTTAGTCTATGATAAATGGCTTACTCTTAATGCCTCCTCACCCAATGATAATTGCTTAGAAATAGTTCAGCAAATTTATAATGACAAAAATTTCCCAAAGAAAAACCCAAATCGTGTTCGCTCTTTAATTGGAGTTTTTGCCCATAATAATATTGCACAATTCACCCAAACTAATGGCTCAGGTTTTAACTTTCTCACCAAGGTGATTTTAGAAATTGATAAAATCAATCCCTCTCTTAGTGCACAATTGCTAACCTCATTTGAAAGTTGGAAATCTTATGAGCCGAATAGGCAAGAAAAAGCCAAATCAGCATTGCTTAAATTAAAAACAAACTCACTTTCTCGCAATGTTTTGGACATTTTAATCAGGATTCTTAACTAATCCACAGGACAGAAAAAAAACTTTTTCCTTTAAGTGATTCAAGTGATTCAATTTTTTCTCGTCAAGCATAGAAAGGTTAAAAAAGTCTATAGACAAGCATCTGTTAATTGATTCAATCTATGCGCATACAAGCAAATCAATCGAATATTTATTGTAATATTTTTGGTTGCGTGAGTTTAATTAGGGGTAGTCGATTGAAACAAAATATCGAATTTGATAAAGAAACCATTAAATGGTGGGGCGTTTTTACCCTTTGTTTAACTGCTCTTATTCTATTCATTTTCAATGAATATCAAACAGCATTGCAAAACACTAGCGCAACAAGGCTTGACCCAGAAAGTTTAAACACAATAATTACAAAATCTACTATTGGCCTCGCATTTACGATTGCAATTCTAACGCTTGCTTGGAGGCCACTTAAAAAGCGACAAAAGCAGAACTCGCTAAACACTGAACATAATAACAATAGTTGGTTAAAACACAATTTGCCATTTGGCGTTGCACTTTGGTCTGATGAGGGTAATCTTATTGATTGCAACTCCCAATATCGCGCAAGACTAAACTTAGATTTAAATGACACAGTTTGTGGCAATTCTTATGTCAAAACCATGAAAAAAGTTAAAGCAAAAAACGGCTATAAAATTATCTCTGATGAGGCCTTAATTCGTCAATTAGAATTAACTCACCACAATGGCTCAAGCTCTTTAATTGATGAAAGACCGCTTAATAATGGCGGTTTTATTAGCCTGATTTTTGATAATACAGAAAAAGCAAAAGCCAAACAAGAACTTGAAAAATTACAAAATGAACAGCGTAAACTAACCAAACAATTACATGCACAAAAAATTAAAGCTGAGGCGGCATCTCGCTCAAAAACCTCATTTTTAGCTCATCTAAGCCATGATGTTCGCACCCCATTAAATCATATTATTGGTTTTTCTGATATGATTGCTCACCAAGCTTTTGGACCCATTGGTGATGAACGATATCTCAGCTATATCAATGAGGTAAAGTCTTCTGGTGAAAAACTGCTTAACTCATTTTCAGAAATTTTAGAACTTGCGCAACTTGAGGGGGGTGATCTTATTTTAAAACCTGAAGATATTGAGTTAGCAAAAATATTGCAATCAACAGCAAACCGCCATCAAGCTAGCGCAAAACGTGCAGGTCTAAAAATTGAATTAAACACCCCAGATGAAGTAATTCTTAACACCGACAAAATGTGCCTAGAGCGTATGATTAGCAATATTATAGAGAACTCTATCCGCTTCACACCATCTGGCGGAGTAATAAAACTCAACGCTTGGCTAGCCGATGATGGTGTAGTTTTTGAAATATCCGATACTGGAATTGGCATAGCCCCAGAGCGCTTAAAAGATCTCTCCCAACCATTTCTTTTGGGGGATAGCGCTTTTACTCGTGAGGGAGGAGTTGGCCTTGGCATAGCAATTTCACGCTCAATAGCAGAACTAAATGGCGGCGAATTAGCTATTGATTCAAGTCCTGCAATTGGCACAACAGTTGCAATTTCCCTACCCACTAAAATCACCAAAATAGCAAAACAAACAAATGTTGCTTAAATAATTTTATAAAATTCTTTTGTCGCTATTATTACATCATTTTGCATAGTTTTAATATCTTCTTCTAAACGCTCAAAACTCACTGCATTACACAATTGACTAAGCAAATCTTTAAACGCCAAACTCCAATCATCTCGCCTGTGCGGATCGACTAAGCAAATAGACATAGCCTGCAAAATTGTTGCATAAATATGATGGATTTCACCAAGCCGCTCAGCTTGTGGCAATAGTTTAATCTCACCAAGTCGCTTTATAACATTTGCAACACTTGCTTGAGGTAAATTGATTTTTTCTCCCTCTAGCAATTGCGCCGCTTGTGCCAAAAATTCAATATCTATCAAGCCACCTTCAAGTAATTTAATATCAAAATTATGCCGTGGCTTTCTCTCTTTTGCCATTAAAGAGCGCATTTCAGATACATCAGAAATTATCTTTTTCCTATCAATCGGCAAAGCCAAAATCTCTTTTATCAAAGCAGTTATTTTATTTTTAAATTGTTTTTCTGCCCCCATCACCCTTGCTCGTGTCAGTGCAAGATGTTCCCAAGTCCAAGCTTCATTTTTTTGATATTTTTCAAAAGCTACAAAAGACGTAGCAAGCGGACCAGCATTGCCCGATGGTCGGAGCCGCATATCAGCCTCATATAACACCCCCTCCGCAGTAGGAGCAGAAAGTGCGGCAACCAGTCTTTGCGTAAGGCGAGAGAAATAATGTGCAGTGGCAAGTGGGCGATCACCATCAGAATATTCAGCCCCCTTTGGCGCATCATAGAGTAAAATAAAATCAAGGTCAGACGTTGCCGTCATCTCATTGGAGGCCATTTTACCAAAAGCCAGCAGAGCAACTTGCGCCCCCTCAACAATTCCATGTTTGCTTTGAAATTCCTTTTGCACCGCTTCAAATAATTGCTCAAGCAAAACCTGCGCCAAGGCACTAAACTGCTCACCTGCTTTTTTTGCCTCAACCGTATTTGAAATGAAACCAGCACCGATTAAAAATTTCTGTTCCTGACCAATAATTCTAGCTCGATCAATTAAATCTTCAAACGAATTTGCCTGCCCTAAAAAGCTTGTTACCTTATCAATCAAAATATTCCTATCGCTCACCCCATCAGCAAAAGCAGGATCAATCAATCCGTCCATAACATGAGCGCGATGAATAACCGCATCTGCCATACGCGGCGCAGATGCCATAAACGCAATTAACATCTGGCATAGATTTTGGTTATTTCTAAGTAATGAAAAAAGTTGCACCCCTGCTGGAAATTGCGATAAAAAATGATCAAATCTTGCCAATGCTTCATCAGCATTTCCAGCTGTTGAAATTATTTTTAAAAGACTTGGTAAAAGCTCAGTTAAATGCGCCCGCGAAGCAGATGCACGTGTTGCAGGATAAGAGCCATAATGCCATTTTCGAATAGTGGCTGAAGCCAAAACAGCATCTTCAAAACCCAATGCTTGCAAACTATCAAGCGTATTAGGGTCATCATCTGTGCCAGTAAAAACCAAATCACCAACATCACTAGCTAGGCTTTCTCCTTGTTCAAATAAATCAACATAATATCCCATCACTACTCTAAGCGTGTTTTTGTATTTTCCTTCAAAAGCCCTTACCTGCTCCTCCCCCATCAATAGCGCAATAGTTTTTATGCCTTCATTTGTTTCAGGCATGATATGGGTCTGCTCGTCACATAACATTTGCAAACGATTTTCAACCGCCCTTAAATACCAATAGGCTTGTGTTAATTCTACACTTGCCTTTTCACTAATCCAACCCGATTGTGCTAACGCTTTAAGTGCCAAACAAGTTGGGCGAACCCGTAAATCTAAATCTCGCCCGCCCGCAATCAATTGCTGAGTCTGCACAAAAAATTCAATTTCACGAATGCCCCCACGCCCAAGTTTTACATTATGCCCCTCAACCCTTGCAACACCAACATTTTTGGCAATATTTATCTGGCGTTTCATTGCCTGAATATCTGCTATTGAAGCAAAATCAAGATGCTTGCGCCAGATAAAAGGCGACAGATATTTCAAAAACTCTTCCCCAACAGACCTATCACCTGCACAGTTGCGCGCCTTAATCCATGCAGCACGCTCCCAATTCTGTCCACGAGATTCATAATAAGACAAAGCAGCATCAATAGAAATTGCAACAGGTGTCGAGCTGGGGTCAGGGCGCAGCCTTAAATCTGTGCGAAACACATATCCCTTCTCTGTGCGTAAATCCATTAAAGTGACCAATGAGCGCATTATCCGCCCATAAAATTTAGCTGCCTCATGCGGATCAGCCAGCACATTTTTTTGTGCATCAAAAAATGCTACAATATCAATATCAGAGGAATAATTTAATTCACGTCCGCCATGCTTTCCAAGCGCAAAAATAGCCAAACCACAATTAGCAGCATTGGCCTGCTCATCACTTATTTTTAACTTACCAGCAATTGCTGCTTGGCGAATTAAAAAATCCAAACATGCCTCAAGCGCAACATCAGCTAAATCGGCAAGCACGGCAGTTGATTTTTGAGGAGGCCAAACCTGCCCCGTTTCAGCAATTGCCGCCAAAAGCGCAACACGTGATTTTGTTAAGCGAAGTAAATTTGATAATTCTTCTTCATTATCAAAATTTTTCCCTGCTTTGTTAAGATTTTCTAACAAATCAGATAAAGATTTATCAGCATCTTCACTTAAAGCCTGACATAGCCAATCAGTGTTTTTTTGTGCTATATCGGCTAAATAAGGGGCAGAATTAAATAGCGGCTCAAGGCATTTTTCTGCAATAGAAATATCAGGCTTTTGCTTATCAGACAGGCTATCAAACCAAATATTAAATTTTTCATTTTTTAATGATGGCAATGGTTTTAATTGCTCGCCAAATTTCATATCATAGAGTTTCATCTCATAAACTCCTTGGCAATATAATCACCAAAAGAAAAACTAGCTGGCTTTAGGCATTTTAATAATAGCACGCAAACCTGGTTCGTTATCTTTAAGAATAAGCTTACCCTTGTGTAATTTTGCCACCGCCCCAACGAGAGATAACCCAAGCCCAGAGCCAGCCTCTGTGCGGCTTTTTTCCAAGCGCACAAACCGCTCAACAACACGATCTCTATCCTCTTTGGCAATGCCAACTCCATTATCAGACACTTCAATTGTGACTTGTTCATCTTCTTCCTTAACCGATAGCAGAATCTGCTTTGCTTTTGCTTTTCCAGCTCCAGCATATTTTATTGCATTCTCTATCAAATTAACAAGTGCTTGGCCAATAAGTTCACGATTAGCTGTAATATTTATTGTCTCAGGTGCTTCAATTTTTAACTTGATTCCTGCATCTTCGGCAACTGGGGCGTAAAGTTCTGCAATATCCTTTGCTACCTCGCTAACATCAAAAACGCTAAATGCACCCGATGGCGCACCAGCCTCAACCCTAGAAATCATCAGCAAGGCATTAAAGGTTCTTATCAATTGATCACTCTCATCAATTGTGGTTTGCAATGCAGCCTTACGTTCTTTTGCACTTACCCCGTTACGTAGCGCCGCCTCGGCCTTATTGCGCATTCTGGTAAGTGGGGTTTTTAAATCATGCGCAACATTATCGGTAACATCTTTTAAGCCAACCATAAGTTTTTCAATACGATCAAGCATATCATTAAGCGAAGTTGCCAAACGATCAAATTCATCATCTTTTTTAGTTACAGGAATACGAAGCGACATATTACCCGATATAATCTTATCACTAGTGTCAGAAATACTATCAATACGCTTAAGCACCCGCATAGCCGTAAGACCCCCAGTAACCAAAGACAGGATTACAATACCAATAACACCAAATAAAAACCCTCTAAAAATAATAGAAGTATAGCCACGCCGCTCAACAATATCTCTGCCAACAATTAAGCGAAAACCGCCATCTAACTGAGTTGAGCTTACAAGCGCATATCCAGACCTATGTTTTCGCCTTTTTCCACTATTAGGAAACGCCTGCTCCAGTGAATAATCAAATGTATGAATGCCATTTTGAGATAATACTTGGGAGGGGAAATTAGAAACATTGCCAACTAACATTCGCCCCTCATCATCACCAAGATAATAAATTCCTGGGCCTGCTCGCCTTGCAAGAATTTGCACAGCATTTGCTACAGTGCGAATACCACGAGTTTTCTGCAATCGAACTAATTCTCTAACTTCACGCTGAATTTCAGCACTTTGATTTTTTTGAATTTGAATCGATGACTGATAAGCCATAAAGGCTAAAAGGGAAATTGATGCCAAAACAAATATTATAATGAATAAGGCAGTTAAACGAAATGTGGTCGTGCGTAACAGACGAAAAATACCACTCATTTTATCATATATCCAGCGCCACGAATAGTATGTAGAACATGGGTTTTATAACCTTTATCAATTTTAGCTCGAAGGCGCGACATATGCACATCAATAACATTGGTTTGTGGATCAAAATGATAATCCCAAACATTTTCAAGCAACATTGTGCGAGTTACAACCTGACCTGAATGTTTCATTAAATATTCAAGCAGGCGAAATTCACGCGGTTGTAATAATATATCTTTGCCATCTCGTGCAACTTTGCGAGATAACCGATCAAGGGTTAAATCAGCAACCTGAAAACCTGTTTCCCCTTCATTTGGAGAGGAGCGCCGAGCTAAAACCTCAATCCTAGCCAAAAGCTCACTAAAAGCATAAGGCTTGGTAAGGTAATCATCACCACCTGCCCTAAGGCCAGTAACTCTATCATCAACTTCGCCAAGTGCTGATAGAATTAAAACAGGTGTGCTATCGCCCTCTGCCCTTAGTGATTCTATTATTGAAATACCATCACGGCGTGGCAACATGCGATCAATAATTAACACATCATAATCCATACCAGAGGCCATGGCATATCCTGTTTCCCCATCACTTGCATGATGGCTAACATGCCCTGCCTCATCAAGAGCTTGAACAAGATAACTTGCAGCTTCTCTATCATCTTCAATAAGTAAAATTTTCATCGCTTTGAATTTCCCTTGAGGCAGTTATAAATAGGCGACTTCAAAACTTGGGGGGCTGGAATGAAGTCGCCCCATTTTATCAATTATAAAGGCAAACCGATGAAACGTATATTACCATTTCGGCTAGCTTTTATCAAAACCTTAGCACGATCAGATTTTTTTACATTTGCAATAATATCTTCAAACTCTTTGATGTTATCTACTTTCCTATTATCAACCTCAAGGATAACATCACCAACTGCAAATCCCTTACTTGCGGCATTGCTATCTTCTTCTATGCCCATAATTACCAAACCATTACCATCAGCATTTGGCATTAAAACAACACCAATACTTGAAGTGGCAGGCTCTACTGGCTCATCTGGCACATTTTCTTGTGGGGTTGGCGCATTCATTTTATCTTCGTCCAATGTTGCAAGTTTTATTTTAAACTCAATATTTTTACCCGCCCGCCAGACTTTGATTCTCACCTTCTCATCAGGAGAAATTGAGCCAATTGTGCGTGAAAGATCTTTTGCATCATCAATTGCATCATCATTAACTTCAACAATAATATCACCTGATTTAATTCCAGCTTTTGCTGCAGGGGAATCAGCAGTTGGCTCAGTCACCAAAGCACCACGCGCAGTTGGCAAGCCAACACTATCAGCAATATCTTTGCTCACATCTTGAATAGCAACTCCTAAGAAACCTCGGGTTACATCACCATCATCTTTAAGATCAGCAATAATTTGCTCAACAGTGTCTGCTGGAATTGCAAAAGCAATACCAACATTACCGCCATTGGGTGAGAAAATTGCAGTATTTACACCAACTACTTTACCCTCCAAATTAAATGCTGGGCCACCAGAATTGCCGCGGTTAATCGCTGCATCAATTTGCAAGAAGTCACCATAAGAATTTCCGCCAATATCACGCCCGCGTGCTGAAACAATACCAGCAGTTACTGAGCCGCCAAGTCCAAATGGATTACCAACTGCAACTACCCAATCACCAATACGAACATCTTTTTTTGCAAATTCAACAAAAGGCAAATCTTTAACACCATCAATTTTTAACAGGGCTAAATCTGTGCGCACATCTGTGCCAATAATTTCCGCCTCTTTTTCTTCTCCGCCCTCAAAAACCACAGTAACTTTTTGGGCATCTTCAACAACATGGTTGTTAGTCACAACATAACCATCAGCTGAAATTACAAAGCCAGATCCTGCTGCTTCAAAACGGCGTTGTTGTGGTGGCTGGCCTTGTCCAGGCACACCAAATTGATCAAAAAATCTTCTAAATGGGTGATCATCTGGCAAATCAGGAAAATTAAACTCAAGT
>JALSJY010000233.1 GCA_026989045.1 Hyphomicrobiales bacterium
ATGCCAATAATCACGCTTATCATTATAGCGTTTAGCGGTGATTTTGATTCATTCACTCATATTATAAAAAACGTTATTCCTCATGCCTCTCAAACAACAATTATCTTGTTGATTGGCATGGCAGTATTAACGGCATTCATTGGCACAATTACAGCTTGGCTCACTAGTTTTTATGAATTTAAAGGGCGTAAAATTTTTAGCATTGCTCTAATGTTGCCGCTTGCCGTCCCCACCTATATTAGCGCCTATGCTTTTGTTGAATTTTTTGGCTTTACTGGCCCCTTGCAAACACTTATTCGCTCAGCTTTTGGATTTACCTCAATTAAGCAATATTGGTTTTTTGAAATCCGCTCGCTTTGGGGGGCAATTTTTGTTTTATCTCTTGTGCTTTACCCCTATGTTTATCTTTCAATGCGGGCATTATTTTTTTTACAGGGGCGCGCTGCAATTGAAGCGGCAAGAGTGCTTGGGGCGGGACATAGTAAAATTTTAACAAATATTCTTTTGCCCTTAGCACGACCTGCATTAGCGCTTGGTGTTATTTTAGTGATGATGGAGGCAATCAACGATATTGGCGCAATGGAATATCTTGGCGTTACAACTCTTACCTTCTCAATTTTTTCTCTTTGGCTTAACCAAGGTAATTTTGCAGGCGCGGCGCAAATTGCTCTAGCGCTTTTATTGCTGGTGTTTGTTTTGGTATTGTTAGAGCGTTATGCTCGCAAAAAAGCTAGTTTTAGCGAGGGCACAATTGGAGCAAAACATAGTGGATTTGCAAGAATTAAACTTTCAGGATTGGCGCAATTAGGGGCGTTTTTTGCCTGTTTTGTTCCTGTTGCACTTGGTTTTGGAGTGCCGTTTATAATTCTGGGAAATTTTGCGCTTCGCTCACTAAAAACCGGCTTTGATATGAATTTACTAGCCGCCTCATTCACTTCAATCAGTCTTGCCCTTATTGCGGCACTCATTACAGTTATTATTGCTTTAATGCTGGCCTATATTTTACGAATTAAAAATACGAAACTCAACATATCCTTAGTAAGAATTTCTACTATCGGCTATGCTTTACCCGGCACAATCATCGCGCTTGGGATATTTTTACCTTTAGCAAAATTTGATAATTTTGTTGATTTTTATATGAGTGATTGGTTTGGAATTTCCACTGGCCTGTTAATAACAGGCTCTGGTGCAACCCTTATTTATGCCTATGTTGTGCGTTTTATGGTGATAGCTGAGGGTGCAATTTCTAGCGGGTTTCAAAAAATCCCTAAAACTCTTGATATGGCCTCAAATTGTTATGGTAAAAGCCAGTTTGAAACTTTTACACAAGTGCTTTTGCCCCTTATGCGTCCAGCTATAGCAACTGGGGCACTGTTAGTTTTCATTGATGCATTAAAAGAGCTTTCTGCAACTTTGATGTTGCGCCCGTTTGGTATTGAGACATTATCAATCTATATCCACGACTTAGCTTCGCGCGGGCGAATTGAACAAGCAGGTCTAGCCTCACTAATCATCATGGTTGCAGGCCTTATTCCTATCTTCATTTTAATGCGAGAGTTACAAAAATCATAAATATATGACTCCCCTTAAGCTAAATAATGTTTTAAAGGGGAAGTAAGATAAATCTTGGAGCAAAACATGTTTATTCAGCAAATAAAAAAATCGTTAGCAATTTTTGCATTTCTAACACTAGCTATTACTGGCGCTTTTGCGCAATCAAGCGAAGTAAATCTTGGTATGGTATTAGAGCCACCTCATCTTGACCCAACCGCTGGAGCTGCAGCAGCGATTGATGAAATTGTTTATGCCAATATTTTTGAAGGCCTTACTCGCATTGATGAAAATGGGGCTGTTTTATCCTCGCTTGCTAGCTCTTGGGATATCTCAAATGATAATTTAAACTACACATTTTATCTTCGTGACAATGTAACATTTCATGATGGAACAAAATTTGATGCTAAAGATGTGGTTTTTTCTTTTGAAAGGGCAATGGCAGATGACAGCGTGAATGCGCAAAAAGGAATTTTTGCTGTGATTGAAGAAGTTCGAGCCATTGATGCTAAAACATTAGCTATCCAGTTAAAACGACCAGCTGGGGATTTCTTGTTTAATATTGGGCGGGGCGATGCAATAATTGTTTCAAGAAATAATTTTGAAAATAATAAAACTCATCCAATTGGCACAGGCCCTTTTAAGTTTATTTCATGGAATAAAGGTTCACGAGTAGTTTTAGAAGCTTATGAAAATTACACGGGCGAGCCAGTTTCGCTAAAGAAAGCAGTCTTCACTTTTATCTCTGATCCCAATACTGCAATCGCTGCAATGCTAGCGGGTGATATTGATGGCTTCCCTATTTTCCCAGCTCCAGAAGCAATGGATGTTTTTGCCAATGATAATCGCTTCAATGTGATAATTGGCACAACCGAGGGGGAGACAATTCTTGCTACAAATAATAAACGCGCTCCATTTGATAATCTTTTAGTGCGTCAGGCTATTGCTCATACAATCGATAGAAAAGCAATTATTGATGGAGCAATGTTTGGCTATGGCACACCAATTGGCTCGCATTTTGCTCCACATAATCCTTATTATGTTGATAAGGTAAACACCTATCCGCTTGATCTTGAAAAGGCTAAAGTATTATTGGCTGAGGCTGGTTATCCCGAGGGCTTTAAAGCAACACTAAAGCTACCTCCCCCAAGCTATGCTCGTCGTGGTGGGCAAATTATTGCCTCTCAACTTCGCCAAGTCGGCATTGAACTTGAGTTGATAAATATTGAGTGGGCGCAATGGTTAGAAGAAGTATTTAGCAAGAAAGATTATGATTTAAGCATTGTCTCTCATGTTGAGCCATTTGATATTGGTATTTATGCAAACCCTGATTATTATTTTCAGTTTGATAATGAGGATTTTAGAGCCATTATGAGCCAATTGGGCAACACAACAGATGATGGCGGCAGAAGAGCACTTAGCTATTATGCGCAAGACTTTCTTGCTCGTCACGCGGTAAACGGCTATTTATTTCAGTTGGCAAAAACTGGAGTTTATAACGCAGATTTACAAGGCATGTGGGCAAATGCTCCTATTGAAGGTAATGATTTAAGTCAGATGAAATGGACTAAATAAAGGACAAGGCTTTTATGGCTGGTTTTCTTTTTCGCCGAGTTTTTGGATTTGCGCTAACATTATTCATAGCAGCGCTGGCAATATTTTTATTGTTAGATATTTTACCTGGTGATCCAGCTAGATTTATTCTTGGCATTAATGCTTCACCTGAAAGCGTAAATGCCTTGCGTGAGCAGATGGGCTTGAATCTGCCAATTTGGCAAAGGTTTTTTAGCTGGATTGGGGGGGTTATGGTTGGCGATTTTGGCATTTCGCATTCGCAAGCTACACCTGTGCTTGAATTGATAAAAGAGCGTTTAGTGGTTTCTTTCCCGCTTGCTATATTTGCAATGATTATTTCAATAATGCTTGGTCTGCCAATTGGTATTTTTGCAGCCAGAAGACGCGGTAAAATTAGTGATAGTCTTTTTATGACTTTAGCACAAATTGGCGTTGCTATTCCTAGTTTTTGGTTTGGTATGCTGTTGGTGTTGTTATTTTCAGTAAAATTAGGCTGGTTGCCAACGGGAGGCTTTATATCTTGGCAGGATGATTTTTTTGCTGGCCTAAAGTCACTCATTTTACCTTCATTCGCCTTAGCCCTGCCGCAGGCTGCAATTTTAGCGCGGGTGATGCGAACCGCCTTAGTTGATGTTTCAAGCGCTGATTATATTCGCACTGCTCAAGCAAAGGGGTTAACAAAGGGGCAGGCTATTTTGCGCCATGGCGTGCAAAATGCTATGCTTCCTGTGTTGACAATTCTTGGTCTGCAATTTGCTTTTTTAATTGCCGGCACAATAATTATTGAAAATGTGTTTTATCTTCCAGGGTTAGGCAAGTTAATTTTTACAGCCATATCAGAGCGTGATTTAATATTAGTTCGGGGTGCTTTAATAGTGCTGATAATGGCCGTAACCTTCACCATGTTAATCACCGATTTGCTTTATGCGCTAATTGATCCACGCCTTCGCTCAAGGACAAGACAATGAGCAAAATAGAAAAAAGAGAGAATATTTTTAAAAAAGCTTGGGGGCATTTGAGTTTAAGAATTGGTTTAATTGGCTCGATTATTTTTGCACTTTTAGCAATTATTTCTATTTTTTGGACACCGCATGATATTACCCTATTAAATATCTCAAATAGATTTTTAGGCCCTAGTTCCACCCATTGGTTGGGGACGGATTTTTTTGGCCGTGATATGCTTTCTATGCTAATGTCAGGCGCTCTTACTTCTTTCATTGTTGCGCTAATTGCTGTTAGCATTGGTCTTTTGATTGGCACGCCGCTTGGGCTTCTTGCTGCTTCTTATGGCGGTATTTTTGAATGGTTGGTATTAAAGGGAAATGATTTTTTATTTGCTTTTCCTGCAATTATTTCAGCAATTATTATAACGGCAATTTTTGGCCCTTCTGCTATCAACGCTATTATTGCTATTGGTATATTTAATATTCCTGTTTTTGCTCGTGTTAGCCGTGGCGGTGCATTGAGTATTATTTCTAATGATTATATTGCAGCTGCTCGCCTTAGCGGCAGGAATAATTTCAACATTGCCTTTGTGCATATTTTACCAAATATCGCCTCGCTGTTAATTGTGCAGTCAAGTGTGCAATTATCACTTGGCATCTTGGCTGAGGCTGGTCTTAGCTATGTTGGGCTTGGCACGCAGCCACCCGCAACCAGCCTTGGATTGATGTTAAAAGAATCCCAGTCATTATTCTTGCTTCACCCAATGCTAGCAATTTTACCGGGTCTTACAATTATAGCAATTGTATTATTTTTAAACCTTGCAGGTGATGGATTGCGTGATGCACTTGATCCGCGTTTAGCAAAGCAAGGAGCGCTTGATAGTGCTGGTTGAAGTAAAAAATTTATTTATCAGTTTTGGGGCAAGACCTGCCGTTGATGGTATAAGTTTTTCTATTAAAGCAGGAGAGCGATTTGGTTTGATTGGTGAAAGCGGTTCAGGCAAATCTCTTTCGGCCTTAGCAATTTGCGGCCTGTTGCCAGAAAATGCAAAACAAGCAGGTGAAATTTTATTCAACAATATGCCATTGCCAAAAAGTGAAAAACAAATGGCAAATTTACGTGGCAATAATATTGGCATGATTTTTCAAGAGCCAATGAGCGCCCTAAACCCGCTAATGAAAGCAAAGGCACAAATAGCTGAATCATTAAAAATTCATTTTTCAAAAAACCAAATATTAAGACGAACGCAAAAATTATTAAAAGAAGTTGGTCTAGAAATATATCATGGTGAGCGCTTTCCTCATCAGCTATCTGGTGGACAAAGACAAAGAGTTATGATTGCTATTGCGCTAGCTGCTGAGCCAAAATTGCTGATATGTGATGAGCCAACATCTGCGCTTGACCTTATTACACAAAAAACAATTTTAAATCTGCTTGATGAAATATGCAACCATAGGCAAATGGCATTATTATTCATTTCTCATGATTTAGGGGCTGTTGCTTCACTTTGTGAAAATGTTGGCGTATTAAAATCTGGTAAGTTGGTCGAACGCTCTACCAGCAAAGAAATTTTTAAAAATCCAAAACATGATTATACAAAAATTTTGGTTAATGCTTCAAAAGTCATCGTGCCACCTTTAAGAGAATTATCTACGCATACGGATTTATTTGTTGCAGAAAACATTACGAAAATTTTCAAACAAAATAGCTTGTTTTTTCTTGCCAAACAGCAACCCGTGATAGCCGTGGATAATGTTTCTTTTAGCATTAAAACTAGTCAAGCGGTGGCGTTAGTTGGACCATCGGGTTGTGGTAAGTCTACTTTGGCACGTATGATTGTTGGGTTAGATAAACCAAGCAGCGGGGTTTTTTCTTTATTAAATAAAACCTATGGTAAGAAAAAATATTTAGAGCGGCATTTGCAGCGCGAAGTCTCTTTGGTATTTCAAGATCCATATAATAGTTTTAATCCTCGTCATACAATTGGAATTTCACTAAGTGAGCCACTTAGACTTAATCATTCACTTACATTAGAAAAAAAGCAAAAGGCAGTGTTTGAAGCAGTAAAATCGGTTGGCCTTTCAAAAGATGTTTTAAATCGTTATCCTCACCAATTTTCTGGGGGGCAGCGCCAACGCCTAGCTATCGCAAGGGCAATTGTGAGTAAACCAGCTTTGATTGTGCTTGATGAGCCTGTTTCTGCTCTTGATGTTTCAATCAGGGGTGAAGTGCTTGATTTGTTAAATCACTTGCGCTCGCAACTTGGTATTTCTTACCTGCTTATTAGTCATGATTTGGATATGGTGCAAATGGTTGCTGATAAAATTATGGTAATGAATGAGGGGAAAATTGTTGAAATGGCTAGCCCAAAAGAAATTTTTAACAACCCAAAACATCAGCTAACAAAAGACTTGCTAGCGGCACGGCTATAGATAACCTATCTCTAATTCATTTACTCTAATTTCAGAGCTTCAACCAGAATATCATTTGTCACCTCATCTTCAATTAGGTCTGGTTTTTGCGGTGCAGGTTTAGGGTGACAAAGTGAATAGCCTATGAATGTGCCAACCCCAGTTCCCAAAGCATTAGCAAACATATCTTCCATACTAAAGCCAGTGCCACCTGGTATGTCATCATAAAGCTCTTTTGCTAAACCTACTCCAATGCCAACGCCTGCGCCTGCGGCAAGTGCTATTTCCTCATCAGCAATACATGCCGCTAATGCAGCGACAGCCCCAGTTGCACTAAAGTGAATAGCCTTATCAGAGGTTAGTGACATACAGCCAGATAACACAAGTGAGAGAGAAATTGCCATAGCGCCAAAACGCAAAGATGACTTTAAAGTTTTTTTATCAGAAATGTTATTAGCCATGATAAAGCCCCAAAATTAAACCTGCCATAAATTATTACTCTACTTATGAACACAACTGGCTAAATTATGGTTACTAAAAAGTGACACAATTTTTAAATTGGTTTTGGGTAATTCCTATGGATATTCTCAATTTTGCAAATAACATCATCGCTTAATTTTAACTCACAAGCATCTATGTCATTCTTTAATTGCGCCATATTTGTTGCGCCAATTATCACCGAGGTCATAAATGGTTTTGTTAAGCAATAAGCAATTGCCATTTGGCAGGGATCAAGACCATAGTCTTTTGCTAAATGATAATAGGCGCGAATTGCGGGCTCACTATATTCATTATGGCGCCACATATCTTTTGAAATATCACCACGAGAACCCTTGGGGCAAGCACCATTGAGATATTTGCCACTTAAAGCCCCAGCCGCTAATGGCGACCATGCTAAAAGCCCAACATCTTCATGATGGGAGAGTTCAGCTAAATCTAAATCAAATTGACGCTGTAGCAATGAATATTCATTCTGCACAGAAACCATTCTTGGTAGATTATTTTCTTTGCCAAGTTCAAGATATTTAGCAATGCCCCAAGTGCTTTCATTGGAAACACCAATATGGCGAATTTTGCCCTGTTTTACCAAATCACCAAGCGCCTGTAAAGTTTCTAGCATTTGTGTAATAACTTGTTCTTTATCTTGTTCTGAAGCATCAAAATCCCAAGAATTTTTAAAATGAAACGAACCTCGATTTGGCCAATGAAGCTGATAAAGGTCGATATAGTCAGTTTGAAGGCGTTTTAAACTCCCCTCAAGCGCTTCTTTAATGCCATTTGGTGTAATAATATCACCATTTCGTATCCAATTAAGACCAGGCCCTGCAACTTTTGTTGCCAAAATCCATTTATCACGATGCCCAGTTTTATTAAGCCATGTGCCAATATATTTCTCGGTCAAGCCTTGCGTTTTTGGCTTTGGCGGCACGGCGTATAATTCAGCAGTATCGATAAAATTAATGCCCCTCTCAAGCGCAAACTCAATCTGCTCATGCGCTTCACTCTCAGAGTTCTGCTCACCCCAAGTCATAGAGCCAAGACAAATCTCACTAACTTTTATATCTGTGCGACCAAGGTTATTATATTTCATAAGCATCATCTCCAAGTTTTTTAATAGGCTAAAGGGGGAAGCAAAAATTGACAAGGGCGGGTTTAGATTTATTCAACTAAAAGAAAAATGCATTTCAGTTACGATTTTTCTTTTCAAGTGATAAAACAATGCCTATATAGACTTCTGTTCAACATTGATTTGATGAAATAATAGGGTAAAATAATACCCACCTGCCCGCAGGACGCAAGTCCGAGGACGTGCCAAGAATAAAAAACCGGGCTAACTCGGTGGTTGTTAGGAAAGCTAGCCTAACAATTTATATAATTAATTATCGCGGGGTGGAGCAGCCCGGTAGCTCGTCAGGCTCATAACCTGAAGGTCGTAGGTTCAAATCCTACCCCCGCAACCAAGTTTTCATTAAATCATTGAAATATAGTAGGTTTTGATATGGGCTGAATTTATTTGATTTTATCTAGGTAGTAACAAAATTGCTTGTTTTTAAGCAAAAATCCCTGCGACAATCACTATAGCTGTTAAAATTACTGACCTTGGTTAACCTTTGACTACTATCATCTCAGCTGGGCTTAATAGGTTCGGAGTAAAGCGTAGAAGTGGCTAGAGTAATATAAATTTCAAAGGCTATTTCTTCTTCTTCTTCAATTTTGCCTCAAGCTCGTTGTCTGCTTCTTGAAGCATTAAAAAGGCATCATTGCACTTTTCGTTGACAAAATCACGAGGGTGCTGGGGGTCATACTCACATGTGATTTTGATGAAGTGTTCTAGTTCCTTGATAATTTTTTTTAATTCAGGTCTGCGGTGTGGCATCGTTCTTTCCCTTCATTTTCAGGCTGTTGATATTTCCGCCTCTATAA
>JALSJY010000234.1 GCA_026989045.1 Hyphomicrobiales bacterium
AAACTCGGCAGATGAATGCTGGTTTTTATGCCGGTAAACTTGAAAAGCATGGTGGTGTTTCGTTGTTGACTCCCCAGAAAAAAATAGACTGCCCTATCAGGTTTCCATGCTACGTTGAGGCTGGCTTCGATTTATCGAAAAAAAAGAAATCATTGTCGGGTGAAGATTTGGGTATTTCACGCATGTACCCTCAGGGGTTGCATAAGTTGGCTCAAGTTAGTCGATTCTGCTTGAATGATAGAGATCTGTTTCCTGGAGCCGACTATATTGCGTCGCACTTAGTAACATTGCCAACGCACCAACTTGTTAGTAAGTCGATGCGTACTCACATCGTGGCTCATTTTGATGGGGATGCCTGTGATTGAGAGTGCGCAAACTAATCAAGTGTCACGTTTTGCCCTCTATGCTGTGGCCATGTATCTGTTTGTAACACTGGGGCGTTTGCATGAGCTTTTTCCTATTTTGATGTATCTTCCTATAGGTAAAATAACGGTTCTGGCAGTATTGCTGGCAGTGCTTTTTATGAAGCCAATCAAACAAAATCCAAGTATGAAGCCGCCAAGGAAAATAGTGGTATTGTGTGTTATCTATCTGCTCCTAGCAATTCTGAGTGTAGCGTTGTCGGTTTATAAAGCGAGAAGCTTTGAGTTATTAACGGGCCCCCTTCTAAGTACATCGATTTTGCTTTATGCGTTGGTTAAAACCACACGCGATGTTAAATCGCTCGCTTTTTATGTAAAGTGCTTTGCCTTTAGTGGAGCAGCTTTAGCCTATACAACTGTCACACTAGGGGCGACGGGGAGGCTGAGCGTCGGTATGACATTTGACCCTAATGATTTGGCCATGGTGCTGGTTACAATTTTACCGCTAGTGGTTATGCTATTTGTTATGGCTCGCCCACGTTCCAAACTCCTCTATGGAGGTGTTATTGCCATTATGCTATTTGCTATTGTGTTGACTGGTTCACGGGGAGGGTTTCTTGGCCTGATCGCAGTGGCGTGTTATCTATTGTTAGTGCGCCTTCCTACTAAAATGGGAGAGAAAACACCGCGTTTTTCTTTTAAAAAAATAGTTCTCACCTTGTCAGCCGTTGCCGCCTTGGCAATGTTTTCTAGCGATGAATATTGGAATCGTATCGCAACAATTTTTAATCCGTCAGATGATTATAATGTGACCTCAGACCAAGGGCGTTTGGCGCTTTGGGGGGATGGAGTTGAGTTGATGCTTCAGTACCCCTATGGTGTTGGAGTGGGAGCATTTAGCGCGGCACAAGGCATGGTTAGTGGCGGGCGTTATCAGACCGCTCATAACACCTTGATCCAGGTGGGGGCCGAGCTAGGCATCTTGGGTCTGTTTATATTTTTGTGGCTCTACCTTTGCTCAATTAGAATCCTTTCTGGGGCTGAAAATTATAAAGGGGAAGGGGCTTTTGAATTCAAGTATTATCTTATTGGACTTAAAGGGGCTTTTATTGGTTGCTTTGTGGCCAGTTTTTTCCTGTCGCAGGCATACTCTACTTTATTATTTTCTCTTTTTATTCTCACTCACTGTATTGCTGTTATTGCATATAGAAGTGAGCTTGATGAGCTGGAAAATGACGCAATGACAGGCGTGATAGTGTCAAGGCACAGAGATGGATGAATTCGTAAAGGTAGGTTTTCTGTGAGCAGCTCCGGTCAGGTATTGAAAAATTTGGTATCGCACTCAGTAATATATTGGTTTGCGATAATGCTTTCGAAAATGATTGGTTTTTTGTTGATTCCACTCTACACGCGCCATTTGGAGCCTGTAGACTATGGCTCGTTAGAGCTGTTGGCACTGACGGTTGATGTTATTTCTCTGGTGCTTGGTCTTCAGCTTGTATACGCAGTAGCTAAGTTTCATGGTACTGCAAAAACTCCGGAAGCAAAGCGCCGGGTGATAAGTACTGCGATTATTATTGTTAGTGTGCTCGCGACTTCTTTCTATGTTGGCTTGAGTTTTTTTGCCGATAATGTCTCCTTGTTTGTTTTTGGTAGTATAGAGTTTTCCTATCACTTTCAGGTGATTTTTATTGCTTCTATTTTTGGTGTGATTAATCAGATTCCGTTGTTGTACCTTCGAATGCAGGACAGAAGTAAACTGTTTGTGGTCATCACTCTAGCACAGGTGCTGTTGACGGTTAGTCTTACCGTTTGGATGGTCGTATTTCTCGAAATGTCTGTGTTTGGTGTGGTGTTGGCCAATGCCATTGTGTCAGGGCTTATCTGTGTGGCTCTATTATATTCGACGATGAAATCGGTTGGCATAAAATATGATGCTGTTGTTGCGAAAAAAATGTTTGTGTACAGTGTGCCATTGATTCCTGGAGTGGTAGGACTGTTTATCCTGCATTCATCGGATCGATTTTTCCTGAATGAACTAGCAACCCTGGAAGAGGTTGGGCTATATGCCATAGGTTATAAATTCGGCATTATAATCAGTGCCCTACTGACGGGGCCATTTGCGCTGGTTTGGAGCGCCAAAATGTTTGAAGTGTATCAACATCCAGATAGGGATGATGTTTTAAATAAGGTTTTTTTGGGGTTTGGCATTATACTTGTATTTTGTGCTCTGTGGCTGTCAGTGTTTATAGAAGAGGTGTTGCAGCTGATGACAACCCCTCAGTATTATTCGGCGGCAGCTGTCGTTCCTGTTGTTGCGTTCGCTTACGTGATGCATGGTTTGGCAAGTGTTTTGGCAACACCACTTTATGCGGAAAAGAAAACAAAGGCACTTGGGTATATTCATATGTCAGCAGCAGTTGTCTGCCTTGTTCTCAATTACATTCTTATTCAATTATATGGAATTATGGGTGCTGCTGTCGCAACACTCCTCTCTTTTTTATACATATTTATTGTGACATTCGTGGTCTCTCAGCGGTTTTCTACAGTTCGTTGGAATTGGCTTGATATCGTTAAGCTGGTTCTTATTGCGGTAGTATTTGCCAGGCTGGAACAATTAATTTCATTTGATTTACTGTTATTAAACCTACTTTTCAAGAGTGCTTTGATGGTGTTTTTTCTATTGGCACTGGTTGTGGCGGGTGTTGTAAAAAGAGATGAGGCTAGATTGCTCATCGCACTGATTCAGCAGCGCAGGTTGAAAAAAACGTAACTCTTTGGTTTTCGCTTGGCCAGGTCAGTCTAACATATGCTACCTATTTTAATGGATATTGGATAAGTAATGAACTTGGATGCGAACAACAAAATCTCAATTATGGAGGTTATTTATGCATTTGATCTCGGGGGTTCGGAGCAGCTCTCCGCAACTATTGCTAAAAAGTTGCGTGAGAGAGGCTTTCCTATATCAGTGTGCTCATTAACCGGCCCTGGTGGGCCAGTTCGAGATCAGTTGGAGGTAAATGGTATTCCCTGTTTTTCCGCGGGCATGGGTCATGTATCACGATTTCGTTTTCAATATGCGCTTTATAAAATCTTTCTCAGCGAAAAGCCAGACGTTATTCATGTTCACCATGCGCCTCTCTTTATTCAAGCTTATCTACCGGCTAAACTTGCTGGAATTAAGAGGATCATTTTAACAGAACACTCTAATCACCAAACAAAAGATGAGTCACGATTAAAAAAACTATCCCGATTTTTCAGTAAACGTGCGGATATGGTAACGACTATTCACGATGGTTTACGTGCGTTTTTTATAAACGACCTTGGCGTTTCTAAAGAAAAAATAGTGACGATACCCAATGGGATTGATACTAGCAAGTTTTCACCTATCACGGGGGGCAGAAAAGCAATCGAAGGTGTATACATGAGTAGCGGTAAGTTTGTTATTTCGTGTATTGGCCGCTTAGTGCCTGAAAAAGATCATGAGAACCTCCTCAATGCAATAAAGCAGGTAGTTGATAATGGTACATTCGACTTTGAAGTGCTCATTGTTGGTGATGGCCCACGTTTTGATGAGTTACGCGACTGCATCGATAAATTAAATATATCAACGTATGTGAAAATGCTAGGGGCACGGAATGACATCATTGATATTCTCAGGAGGAGTGATGTTGTTGTTCTTTCTTCAAAGACTGAAGGCTTGCCTATGGTGCTTCTTGAAGCGATGGGAGCAGGGGTGCCGTGTATTGCCACGGCTGTAGGCGGCATTCCCCAGCTCCTTGGCAATGGAGCTGGTACGGTCGTCCCGCCGCAAGATAGTGAGCTCCTTGCCAACGCTATAATAAGTGCGCATAAAAATCGCGATGAATTAAGAGCGATGGGGGAGCGTGCGCGACAACGGGTTGTTGATGATTATGACATTGATCGTGTTGTAGATCGTTATGTGGCTATATTTATCCGTCTAGATAAATAGATTGCACTAAATTTGATCTGGCAAGACTTTTCCGAACAAAAAATCACGCCATTTTTCGGTTCTCTTTCTCATAGCTTCAATTTTCCCCCAAGAAAACCATGTTTGTGGATCTGGAAAATAAGTTTATGAAACATAACGAATAACCCCGCCATATGAAAACTATAGTTATCATTTATCTTCTGCTCATTCACATTTTTGTAGGAATCACTATTGTGAAAACAGATATTATTTCTCGCTTTCAAGCCAAATTAGGATATGAAGTAACAAGTGATGAAATAACTCCCCATTATTATACGATGTTAGCCTTTCACAAAAGAGTTGATAAAAACATACCAGAAAAATCATTGGTTTTTATCGGAGATAGCATTACTCAAGGCCTTGCTGTCATAGCTGTATCTCCACAATCCATCAATTATGGAATCGGTCAAGATACAACTGTTGGCGTATTAAAAAGGATGCCATTGTATCGCTCTATTCTAGAGTCGAAGGCGGTAGTTATTGCGGTAGGTATTAACGATTTGAAGAGAAGAAGTAATGCTGAAATAGTAAAGAACTATCGGAGTATAGTAAACTTGGTTCCAAGAAACATACCAGTACTATTTAGCGCAGTTCTCCCGGTGGATGAAGTGGCTAGTGGCAAAGTTGGATTCAATGAAAGAATAAGAAAGCTAAATGACAGCCTGAGTGATATATGCAAAAAGAGCCGAAGATTGTATTTCTTGAATATTTCTAAGTTTGTTGTCAACTCTAATGGGAATCTTTCAGCTGATTATCATATTGGTGATGGCGTGCACCTCAATCGCTTAGGAAATGAAATCTGGATTGCCGAATTAAAAGAATATATTCAGGTAATGGCTAGAAATAATAAAGGACAGCAAAACAGTGGACTTTAAAACAAAAAAGTCAGGTGACTACATTGACCAGTTAACTTGGCTGAGGGGTATTGCTGCATTTTTTGTGATAGTTTCACATACAATACGTGCAACAGAGGTTAAATATAGCTCACATGATGAAATAAGCAGCTTTTTTTTTATGTCTTTATTTGATTTGGGAAGCTTTGGGGTAGTGCTTTTCTTTGTGCTGAGTGGATGTACATTGTATATAAGCAATTCAGATAAAATGGGACGGAAGGGCATTATAATTTTTTATATAAAGCGATTTTTTAGAATATGGCCAGCATTTGCTGTCTCCTTGGTTCCATATATTGGTATTGGTTTTATTTTTTCTGTTTTGTATATTGAAGCACAAGGTCATTGGGTCGAAAAACAGTTTCTATCTCAATACTCAATTTATGATTTATTTTCATACTTATCTTTTACATTCAATATTACTGGGCCAGGAGGGCTATTTAATAATGCCTATTGGAGTTTGCCTGTCGAATTTCAATATTATATTATTTTTCCTATTATAGTTGCCTCACTTAGATATGGTGTGTTTGGGCCAATAATTTTAGGAGTATCACTATATCTACTCCCTAAACTTGATTTTTTTTATTTTGATAACAACATTGTATTTACATTAGCCTTTAGTTTCTGTGGTGGCGTTTTAGTTGGGTACATATACAAAAAAACAGAATTCCGTATAAAATCCTTTGTTGGGGTTGTTATATTGGCCGTTCTTGTAAGCCTTGCTGTAGCTATAGCTCGCTCCTATATTGTCCTTCCTGATATTCCTGTAGTATCCGGAAAATGGAATTGGTATGGGGGCATTGCAATAATTACGGTATTTGTGTCTCTGGTTACAAAAATACGCCTCTACAACAGAGTTGAGATATTTCTTAAGCACTATGGGACCATTTCGTACGGCACCTACTTGTATCATAATATTTTTGTAGCAATCGCCGTCTTATTTATCATTCATTTCGAAATATACGACAGTAGTTTAAGATTGTTTATTACATTCGTTTTCACGTTAATTGCAAGTTACTTATTTGCAGCTGCATCATATAGATATATTGAAAAACCATCTATTGCATTTGGCAGAAGTATCATAAACAAATATTTCTAGCTGCAAACTGGTGTTCGACGGTGATTTTCTTGCAGAGGGCTTTCACCTCATGAGTTCACGCCCATGCTGGGCGTACACAAGGGCTTAAGCACCGCGCTAATATGCGCTTTGTCTGCCTTACTCTAAGATAAAGTCAGACGTTTCGCCTGTACGATCACGACAAATCAATATCGGTATCTGCTTGGAAGATAAACCACGCTTTGAGACTGCGCTGCCCCGCTTGCGAGGCGTACAAAGCACACATATATGGGTGGAAAAGTATGTTTTACTCAAAGTTGCTGGCAAAGTTGGTAATTTCAGTCATCGCTTTAGTATCGCTGTCAGCGTTTAGCAGCAGAGAAACCAATAAACTACCTGTGCATCAAGGTAATAAAGAAACCATCAACATAGATATCAGCGGGAGTGTCGGCGGTGGATCTATTATAGGAGCGACCATTACCTTTAGCGATAGGAATGGAGAAGTTCTCCATGATACTGCAAGTAGTAGCGGCAACGCCACCTATCAGATAAGCCTCGATCTGATAGAGAGCCAATACCCGTTGATCATCAAAGCTGAAGGTGGTATCGACTTGGTTGCTGGGAGTGCTCCTGACTTCAGCCTGTACTCCATCGCGCTCACTCCTTCACAAGAAAAAACTTCCAACATCAACCTTTACTCGACGCTTATCACCAGAACTGTACAAAGCTCATCAAATGAAGTTACCGAAGAGGTACTTTCCAGAGCACAAGAGACAGTTCTTCGTATATTTAGTTTTGGCCTTGACCCCCAGCTTATTGCTAATCCAATAGAAAGACAAATTACTGCGGATAATACGGCTAATTTCAGCAAATCGAGTGAAACGCTAGGTGAAATGATTCGGCGCACACGGGACACACTGATAACCGCTGGCATCCAGGTAACTGGAAATGATATTGTCGATGCTATTGCTGCAGATTTGACTGATGGTCAGCTTGATGGGCTTGGTGCTGAGCATGCGAATAAGCGTATTGCTGCAATTGTCAATTTTGTATCAGGCCAAGTATTGATGGAAGCAGCAGCCAACCGCCTCAGGGTTAACAATGTCGTAGCAACAGACGCCATGGATACGGCAATTATAGCCACCCACCCAGAAGCAACCATATTTACTGGTGATGTAATGATCACCGCAGCCATGCTTGATAAAATAAGGACGCTTGCCAATTCAGCGACATTATTTAGCCCTTCGCCTGTGCTGGACAACATTATTGATATTCTCTCTTCACTGCCATCTGTAGACCACACTCCAAATACATTCTCTAGTCTATTTCCTATTGAAGCCAGCGGAGGATTTTCAAATACCATTCAACATGCAGCTCAAGCAATGAAATCAGATCTTGATGCAATGAGCTGGGCTGAAAATTTAGTAGCAAGGAAAAACAACCCTGGCCACTTTGAATTTGGAGCTACCAGCAACACTGTTAACAAAGATGGTAGAACCGTTGAGATCACCATTAATCGAGTTGGGGGGAGTGATGGAGAAGTTACTGTCGACTGGATGACGCAAGGTGTGACAGCTACCTTCGCTCAGGATTATGGCAATTTCCACTGGAGCCCCTTGGCCTTCGCTGATGGCGAAATATCCAAGGTTGAAGTAATTTCAATTATTAATATAGATATGGTGGAAAATGGTGAGGTGTTCAATGTCCTATTGGGCAATCCAACGGGTGGAGCGTCACTTGGCTCAATCACGACCACGGTTGTAACCACTGACAATAATAGCCACCCTAGCCCTTCGCCTATCTTGCTAGCAACAGACGAGATGATCCCTATGCTGAGCGAATGGGAATCCATCATGCTAGAAAATGGTGAACATTGGGGGCAGTATCTCACAAACCTCCATCCTGCACCGGGTTATTACAACGAGCAAACAACAACCTACTACGATGCTCAGCGTGTGTACTACCAGATCGCAGAGTATACAGGAGAACAAGAACCATGGTATTCATACGCGCTTGAAGCTAAGCGTATCTACCTAAACTACATAGAAAATAGCTACAGTGACTACTATGGCTATAACTTTTCGTTTCCTGGCTATCGACGCTTTGCCCAAGGCCTCTACATGGAGTATGCGCTTACTGGCGATGCAGCCGTGTACGCGAATATTGCTAAAATGCGCGATAATCCTGCGTTTTCGTTTCTTCCTGTTCAGGCGTTTACGTCCCTCTGGACGCAAGAGCGGTACTCCCGAGAGATTGCCTACGCTTTAGAAGCGCACATTTTTGCTGAGAAAGCCGGGTACGCGAGAGATGAAAAGGATGTGGCACGGTATCTGGTTATGGCATTGAATCATATTAGAGAATGGACTACAGGTGAGTTCAGCTATCCTGCCTCTTATCGAC
>JALSJY010000235.1 GCA_026989045.1 Hyphomicrobiales bacterium
TGCTGTTCCAGTAGTTGCTCTAGTGCAGGTGAGTAGATTAGTGATAGCAATGCTTGAGCCATCTTTCATGGCACGGTTATTAGTAAAGTCTATAGACATAGTAGCGCCCTCTTGCCACCAAGCCCCAGCTTGAGTAACTGGCGCACCGCCCTTAGCTACTTCCGTAAATGGAGCGCCACCTTTAGCAACAACAGTTACAAGAGTGCCATCTTTTTCAACAAACGTAATTGGCGTTGCGTTATTAACTAATGTGATCGGTATTGACATCTATAACCTCTTTTTCTATCTCTATCCCAGCTTTTGCTAATTCAGCTTTGAGTTTCTCAATCTGTAAAGCGCCTATATCCATATCTTGTTGATGTTTTTGCTCTTGAGCAATTAATTTATCTTGAGCAATTTGTGACTGAATAATTGCAAGCGCCTTTTTGTTTTCAACTTCAATCTGATTAAGAGCCGCATCCGCTTGGATTTGCTGTTGTTTTTTTTGCGCTTCAATTTGGTCAGATTGGGCTTTTGATTCTGTTTCTTGCATTGTTGCAGCGGCATCAGCTTCAAGCTTCTTAGCTTCGCTTTGAGCTTTAATAGCGTCAGGATTGGGTTGCTCTGGTTTAGGTTGCGATGCAGCTTGTTTAATTTTATCCGCGAATTCTTCTATTACTATCTGCAGTTCTCGACCAGCTCTAAATTGATTTCCCACGAACTTAAGCATTTCAGCGGATAAAGGCGCTATGTCTGGCACTTGCTGAACTAAAGGCACAACTTGCTGCATAAAGCCACCGACCGCTGTAATAAATTCGGTTGCTCTTTGTTTTTGAGCATTCTCATCAGGTGCAATGGTTGAATCTGTTTCAATATCAAGCACAAATGGGCGCATTCTCTCATCTCGTAAAAATGCAACAACCTTTTCGGCTGTAATAGTTTCGCTTAATTGTTCAATCCTCTGATTAGCCTGTTCTATAATCTCTTTAGCCTTATCAGGGTTTTGTTGTGCTAGTTGCTGTAATTGAGGGTCTTGCTGTGCTGCTTCTAACTCAGTCGTTATTTCATTGATTTGTTTATCAATATCAGCTTGAAGCGGCAATTCCATTTGCGACATATCCATAAGCGTCTTTTGCTGGAAATTCTCAGCCATTATTTCAGCGCTTATTCTAGTCATATCACGAGCTATTCTTATCAATTCGTTCTGGCGGTCTTTAATTCTAACCGAACCATATTGGCTCTTGAGTTGTTGCGCTCCGAGTGTTTCACTTGCAACCGTTGAACCCCTCATAATATCAGATAGCCCAGTGATTTGATAAACATCATCAATTAACTGCCTACGTAAATTAAGCAAATCTGCTATTGTTTTAGCTACCATATCGAGCGGTAGCCATAAAACCATGTCTTTAGCATTTCCTCCGCCAAGTGAGTTCCAATCAGCTACTCCAATAAGTATTTGGCGATTATCTGTCGTTTGCATTGCGGATTCTATAGCATCTCCAATCTCACCAGAACCAGATGGATAAAAACCACGTAACTTAAGGCTTTCAGTTAATGAGCTAATGCGTGCGGTTAATTCGTTTATTTCTTCAATTTGATCTTTGTAATACATGAAGTCAGGAATAGGAATTAGAGTATTACGTTGAACAGTTGAATAAACAGGGCGAGGGCATGGGAAAAAGCCTTCGAGGTCTAAATGCGGCTCACCCTCATCAAGAACCTTGTCAACAGCTTCATTAACCCAAACAACTTTGTTTTTGGATTTGCACCACAATTCCCAAACACCAGCCTTTTCGGTGACGTCATTCACATCGTCATCATCTTTTCGGCGAGTATAAGCAGCGTCCTGATAGGCATCTTTTGATTTACTATAAAACCTTGCTCGCATTTCTTTTTTTGTTAACCAAGCCCTACGAGCTACCCAATCAACCTCTGACCAAATCCTAGCTGGGTCATGAGCAAAATCTTTGCGGTTGATATTATCAAATCTTACTCTCTCAGATAGATTGGCACTATCGCTAGCAGTTTCATAACGTAACCAATTAACGCCTCTAGCACTAATTATTAAATCATCACGAATAATCCGCAAACCTGAATCAATATCCTCGGCATCGAAGGTGGAAATAACTGATCTTTCAAGCAATTCTGATGCAATTCTAGGTAATTGTTTTTGATCTTTGAATCTCGGTGTTACAACTGGAACAGGAGGGCGGGCATACACTGATGGCCCTAAGACTTGGATATTAGCCCAGAATATTTGAAACTCTCTATCCCGTATGCCAGATGATAGCCTTTCCATGCTAGAATATTGTTTATCAATATTATCACATCGCTCGTTATAATTTGTTCCAATAGCTTTATCATAGCCCTTAAGCATTTTTAACCAACCCGATGAAGATTTCGGCTCTTTAGCTTCTTCGTAATCAACATCAACATCATTATTCATATTATAATCCTTGTTCCGCTTGGATGCTCTGGTGGCATTGGTAATTGTAAATGACCTTTAGGGATTTTGTTACTGTTATCTGGTAAATCATCTTTTTTACCTTTTTGCATTCTGTCAATAAGTTGACCGATTAAACCCAATGCGTCAACCTGATCATCATTTACACCTACAGGAAAACTCATCATTTCGCTAATTAAATCTGCTTTGAAAGGTGCATCATTCAAAATATACAATCCATTCATTGCTATTCTACCCCTGATTGATTGCGCTCTAATAGACTTATCCCCTCTCGTTGGGAACTGCTCACGATAAACAAAACTTTCTCTTTCAATCATTCTTTTTGTCAGGAATGGCCCTACCCCCGATTTAATTTGCCCCGCTTCTTCAGCCCAACCTATAGGCTTCCACTTATCAACTAAATTACAAAATGCCTCGACCCAAACATCAGAAGAGGTTTGACCTCTCCATAAATCTAATAAATAAGGTCTGTTGTCAGGGTCAATACCTACCACAATATGAACTGTGAAGTCACCGCCTTTTGACGTGACTGCATAATCAGAACCTGCATATATTTTTAAATTTTGACGCTTAGGAAGCTCGGTTACACCACGAATCCAATCTCGTTTAAAATAATCGCCTGTTTCTGGTGAAGGCCTTTGTTGATAAAGCGCTGACCAATCCCTATCTCCAACAGCCATTTTTATTTTCTTAAGTGTTTCTATAGAGTATTGGCTCGGCCAAAGAGCCTCATTATTATCATTGATAGCTGGCAGATTTAGCACCTCCCAATTTTCATGCTTATGCTCATCCAGCAACCACCCAGTTAAATCGGCTTCATGCCATCTAGTTTGAATAATAACAATCGCGCCATCTGGCATCAGCCTTGTATAAGCAGTAGATGTATACCAGTCCTTTATTCTTTTTCTCATCACCTCTGACTCTGCTTCTTCACGGTTTTTTATAGGGTCATCAATCAGGAGCAGGTGCGCACCACGCCCAGTTAATGGGCCGCCAACGCCAACTGCATAAAAAGCACCTCGTAAGGACATATCATGTTCAAACCCCCCAGAAACACCCTCAACATGAAACCGCTTTGCGCTTTTACTGTCACCAGATAGTTTTACTCCAGGGAAGATTGATTGGTATGCGTCATCTTCAATCTGATTTTTAACTTTACGTCCAAAATCATCGGCTAATTCTTGTGAATATGTTGCTGTGACAACGTAATGATTAGGATTTCGTCCCAGATACCATGCGGGAAAATATTCACTCGCTAGCATTGATTTGCCATGACGCGGTGGCATTGTTATTATGAGCCGTTTTATTTCGCCACGCTCAACTGCTTCAAGTTTTCGAGCAATTAGCCGATGATGAGGAGCATCAATATATAACGGCCATTGATATGCGCTATAAGCAATTAACCTTGAAAAAGCATAATCTTCAGGTGTCGGCTCGTTTTGCTGCTGCAATTGTAGCGTCCCTTTGTATCTTAGTTAAAATAGGCCCACCGTCTTTGCCAGTGTGTTCGTTCATAACCTTGTCGCCATAACGCAATGAGTGCATTTTAGAAGCTTTCCATTTACGAGCGTCTATTTGCAATCTTGCTAACCCTGCATCTGTGGCCGTATCGGCAATTTCAATTATTTCATCGGCATAAAAATCAGCTTGCTCCTCTCTTGCTTTTATGTATTGGGCAAGAAAATCTAGTTTTGATTCATCTCTTAGCCATGTATTTACAGTTTGTTTTGAAGGCATGTTTTCTGATCTACAAACTTCCCTCAGGCTTTTGCCATTGGCAATAGAGGTGCATATCTTGTTTACTAATGCTTTTGAATATACTGAAGGCCTGCCTTTTTTGGCTTTTGCCATTATATTACCTTTTATATAAACTAGTTAGCTCCCTAAGACAGCCCCCGCCCTAATCAAAGAGCGAGGGCTTAGGAGGAAGAACTAATGAACAATAACGTAAATTGTGAGTACTTTCCGCTATTATAGTTAATAATACCAAAAATTTAGATTATTGCAACTTATTTTATAAATAATTCACTTTTATTCAAATTAACGCTTGACATTATGACAATCTGTCACTGTATTAAAGGTATAGAAACAAAGGAGAACTAAAATGATACACCAGAAAAAACTGCAACAGCTAATTGAAGAATATATATCACTTGAACAGCAGGCAGAGCGCATAAAAGAAAAATGTGGATTCTCCGATAATGGTAATGTTCCTCAACCATTAAGGGTTGCTAATGACAACATTCACAAGGCAATTGATCTGCAATTTGTAGCAATTAAGGAATTTGTAGATGTTGACTTGGGTATATATTTAATAAATATATATTCTCAATATGGACGTGGCAGGTTAATAGATGAAATTAAAACCACACTCAATGTAGTAGGCGCAAAATGACCCCTCAACAAATCAGACAAGCCCAGCAAGAGTTGGGTTTGTCAACTAAGCAATTAGCTAAAATGCTAGGCTTCTCGAATGGGAGTTGCCTAGCTAGGCTTAAAATTATTGACCAAAACAAACCATCAGCGGCTTCCATCACTCCATGTAGAGCGAGGTTGCTGATTGCCTATCTTGAGGGCTATCGCCCTGATGATTGGGGGAATTGATTTAGTCAAATTAAAATAAAAGGCGGCGCTCATATTCTTAAATTAGCTTGTGAGTGGCTCTTGCATTTGGATCAAAACCCAGTTACGAAATAATCAATATGACCGTCACCTCTTTGTTTTAACATACGTGGCGGTTTTCTTATTTAACTTTCTTTTTTTGAAAACGCATTCTCATAATAAAACATTTTAAGAGCCTCAATAGAGCCGAGCATTGCGCTACTATCATTGTTAGCGCTATAAATATGACCGATGCCGCCGTCATCATGAATCTTAGCTATAGCAACACCCATAACATTACCAGTCTTTGCTTTCTCAAGCGTCTCTTCCAAAACCTCAATAACAGTTTCGTTAATATTTTTGGTTATATTAACTACATTTAGTTTGATTGGGTTTGTCATGCTTTATTCTCCAAATTAACCCCTGCCTTTTGTTAAACCGCTGGCAGGGAAGCGACGGGAGGGTGTAAATGAATAACACCTTAACAATATTTATTATTCTATTTTATTTTTGTGTTTCTTGCAATGCCACCTGCCTAGATTTTTCTTTGCTAACTCGATATTACCTTTTTCTAAATTACTTACTGCCAGTCTTAAATTAACACCGTCCCCAAAACTTGCATTTTTGTCGCCGCGAACCTCACACTTGTGAAGCAACATATTCTTAATTATAGCGGATGGCATTCTAAACCCCCATTGCTGGCATTGCTTTTAGCGCCTGATAGCCGCACCCCATACCATCAAAAAGCGAAATAACTTTCACCTATTATCACCCCTCATCAAATAACTTAATGAATTACCCAGCCCATAAAGCATAACAGCCCTATTGTCATTCTGACTAAATACATCAATATCAATATTAACCTTAGGTTGGGCTGACCTCTTGGCTCTTGAGCGGTTGATGGTTATTAACTCTAATAATGCTTTAACTAACATTTTTATGCGCCTTTTTTACACTTGATATGCTTTTCTTTGGCTTTTTTGGAAGTGTTAAATCAATTGCCTGTTGCTCAATTTCTCTAGTTTGGATAGCTGCCACCCCAATAACAGCTATCTCCTTCGCCTTCGAATTTATATCAGCTATAGTTTGGTCTATCCTCGCTTGGATCAACTCCATATCCCCCTGCAATTTAACCAGATCATTGTTTAAAGCTATATGCTGCTCATTCAGTTGCTCGTGGAGCAACTCAAATGTTTCAACTGTATGTTTTGCTGAAATAGTATGCTTTGGTCGATGTAGCTTAGCTTGTAACTCTTCATTAAGTTTATTTGTTGCGGTTGGTAATTTTTCTATATTATTCATTTTGTCTTCCTTTTTAATATGGTTTTCGTAGCTATTTTATTATGACCCTTACAATAGATTTTATTTTCTTCTACTGCATTGCCACAAAATAAATATGGCGGCTTGTTACCCCAAAGTGGAAATCTGCAATCACCATCTTTAACGTCCAAAATATCAACTGGGGCTGGCGATACAATTGCAGTTTTTGTTTTTTTGAATTGCTTTGGCTTGTCCGCTGGACGTTTTTTTATTGAGCCTTTGACTGAAACAAGCTTTGGCTTTGGTTTGTATTTTGGCTTTGCTGTTTTCTTCCTTCTTACTTTTTTAGGGAAAGCTATACCACGGCGGGCGCACCAACCCGCGACTACATTTCTAGAAATACGACCGTCTTTCCCTCTTGCTTGCAATTCAGCGGCAACCATAGCAGTAGAATAATCTAATGCAATTAGCCGCTTTACTTCGGTTATTCGCTCGGATTCATTTAATTCTTTCCAAACCTTCATAGCATTAACTTTGAGCGCTCAAATCGCTCATGATCTAATTTATCATTATAAGCGTCAAATGCTTCATGAATACTATCTACTAGTAATTCTTGAAAAGCGCCATTTAAGCTCAATACTGCATCATTAGCACTGTCAAAGCCGCCTAAGCCCATGTGTTTATCAAACCATAGCGTTGCGGCTTGCTCTGAGACGTTTTGCATGGTTTCTTCACCATCAAGGCAGATGTATAATACATATTCAACACCATCAACCTCATTAACCAACTCTACAATAGCATCTAAAGACTGCTCTTTATAAACCTCATTGTCAGTTGAGATCAATAAGTAAAATTCTTTGTTACTCATAGCCCCTCACCCTCTTCACAGTCTATTTCTATTTTAACGATTGCAATGCGAGCGTATCCACAATTTCTTATTGCATCTTCTTTTGATGCGTAAATCTCTCCAGCAAGGAAATGGTTTTCTGGGTAAATAGCGACCCAAAGTTCTCGTTTAATGCGAGGCTTTACTTCTATTAAGTCTAATTCATCGACAAAACCACACTCATTACCATCTTTAGACCAAGAGCAATAAATCCAATTCTCATCATCTCTTTTAACCTCCCCGATTACAGGAAAAAATTTACGCCTTCCATCTACTGTAAATATATTAACCTCGCTTCCATCTCTGGTACGATAGGTCTTATCCATCGAAATTAAATCATTGACGGGCTTATCATTTTCATTTATTTTAGATTTTGACATTAGCAAATTCTCCTTTGTTGTTATTGCTGGTGTTAAGGCGGGTTGAGCGATGGTAACGCTCCCCGCCATTTTTATTGCATTTTAATCAATAAAAGTCAATCTCAAAAACCTACCAAACCTCTCTGCCCAATAGTTAGGTGATTCACCAGTTATAGTTGTTATAATATTTATTGCTAGGCTAGTGTCTAGTATTTTTAGAACTGCCACAAACACTAAACATATCACAAGGAATTTAACTGTCTTATCCATTTCCTGCTTCTACTCATTTTGAAGTATGATTGAGCCTTCATTCTTAAATATTTTCTGATGCGAACGCAATGTCACGTGCCTTCTCAGGATTAGGAACATCAAATAGCATAGCATAGCTAATATCGAACGCACTTCGTGTGCTATCCTCTTCCCAAGCATCAACATACGCTGGATCTTCGTGAGTTAGCTTCCTGATTTGCGAAAACCCAAGAGACTTCACCGTAATAAATGCTTCTTCTAGAAACTCAACATCGCTTGGTGAAAGCACATTGCAATCATAGTCACGAGTATGATTAGAATAATTAAAAATACTTTGCTCAGCTTTATTGCGTGACCATGGGTAATTATGTCTTTTTGGATCACCTTTTAGAATATCATATGTAGTTGATGGCACTGGCCCATGCGCCATTGCTACATAGTGGTCAAAAGTAATCGGCCTGCCATACTCATTGAGATGCCTTCTATCAGCCAAAAAAACTGACTTTACCAAATCATACTGACTAGCTGATTTTTTAAGCCTGTCTGCCTCTGAAATCAAAACGATAATTGATTCAATAATACGATTTTTGCTAGGCTTTACCTTAACAACAAGAGCTTTCTTACGCATCACGCCCACCTCGCTTCTGCCGCTTTTCGTGCTATTTCGCTTCGCTGTTCTTTCGTTAGCGCCTTCGCACGTGCTTTTGCCCCTGCCAAACCGCTTTTGCGCTTGGCTGGTTGCTTTAATGTTG
>JALSJY010000236.1 GCA_026989045.1 Hyphomicrobiales bacterium
CATAAATTTATAGCGCACAAATAAGCTAGCAATAATACACACCATCAACGCTCCAGCCAACGCAAGAGCAAGGTGCAGAACAGGTAGAGAAGCAAAGCCCATAGCAAACTCAGTTGGCGTTGCTGAGAACTGAGGCATAAATACCAGTGCGCCATTTATGCTTGCCCAAAGTGCCACAGCGCCAACAATAAGAAGCGGGCGAGATGCAAAATATTCGACAATTTTAAATATATTTGGTGCAAAAACATATCCAACGTAAAAATAGATTAGATATTCAGAAAACTGGTTAAAGGCATAAAGTGGTGTGTCCACTGGTAATATTTGTAATATCGCAGCACCTGCCAGCATTGCCCAGTGTGGAATTTTTAGCGAATGAGCAATTTTGGCAACAAGAGAAAAGAAAGCTAAAATATAGATAAACCAAAGTAACGAATATGGTTCTATTATTGAACTTATTATTAAAGATAAGGCGTGTGCTGGGTGTGCAGAAAATACAGCATATTTGAGAGTTATTATTATTGTAGCCCATAGAGCATAGAAATAAAAATAATGCACAAAACGTCTATCAAGATATGATTTCCAGTCTCGGCCAATAACTAGCGATAAAAACAGACCTGAGAGAAGAAAAAATTCAGGCATTCTAAAGGGAGTAGCAAAGCCAATAATATAGTGTAAAAAACCAACATCATCGGTTGCTTTGCCGACAGTATGGGCGACATAAAGCATAACCACCAAAATAATTGAAATTCCTTTGGCGCTATCAACCCATGTTAAACGATTGGTTTTTGTCATCATAACTCATCTGATTATTATATTTTTGTATAATAATCAGATGAGTTTGCGTATTGATAGTGAAGCTTGTTTTTAACCTTAACGCTTTAGTATAAATGTTAAGCACTCAGTTACTAAATTACCGAGGAGTATGAAGATGCAAAGATTGCTAGCGTGAAAAGAAAGGCAGCAAAAAGTGATAGTTTAATGGTCATGGTGATTGTGCGTCCTAAAATTTATAGTAATAATTACTCAGTAATTTCGATGGTATAATTTTCAATCACTGTGTTAGCAAGTAGTTTTTCGCACATATCCTTAATTTTATTTTCAGCAGATGTTTTATCTTGCTCCTCAAGTGCAATATCAAAAATCTTGCCTTGGCGAACTGAATTTAAACCTTCAAAGCCAAGTGCGTTGAGCGAGCCTTTAATGGCTTTGCCTTGTGGGTCTAATACACCATTTTTTAATGTTATAGTGACACGCGCTTGCATCTTTATATTCCTAAAATTTATACTGTTATTTATGTTACCAGACTTGTATTTAAGTTACTAATCTTGGGCCAGTAGCCAAAGCATTCTCTGTTTCTGCTAATATGCCTAAACGTTGTGCAACTTCATGATAGGCCTCTATCATGTTACCGTTTCCCTCGCGAAATAGGTCTTTGTCGAGTTTTCTCTTGGTTTTGATATCCCAAAGACGACAGCTATCGGGTGAAATTTCATCGGCTAAAATGATACGCATCATGTCGCCTTCAAAATGACGGCCAACTTCAATTTTGAAATCAACCAATTGAATGCCAATACCCATGAACAAACCAGATAAAAAATCATTCACTCGCACGGCGATTGACATAATGTCATCAAGCTCAGCTGGGTTTGCCCAACCAAATGCTGTGATATGTTCTTCGGATACCAGTGGATCACCAAGCTTGTCATCTTTATAGCAGAATTCAATTATTGAGCGAGGCAGACGAGTTCCTGTTTCTAGTCCCAAGCGCTTAGCAAGTGAGCCAGCAGCAACATTGCGCACTATGATTTCAAGTGGAATAATTTCAACTTCTTTTATCAGTTGTTCGCGCATATTGAGGCGGCGAATAAAGTGGGTTTGAATACCAAGCTCATTAAGTTTGCTATAAATATATTCAGAGATACGATTATTTAGCACACCTTTGCCGTCAATTATTTCGTGCTTTTCTCCGTTACCAGCGGTGGCATCATCTTTGAAATGTTGAATTAGAGTTCCAGGTTGAGGCCCTTCATATAGAGTTTTGGCCTTGCCTTCATATATTTTGCGTCTACGTGACATGTGCAATTACTTTATTATGAAATGAATATGGTTGTTATTTACGTTATTGCGCTTGTTTGGAGTGAAAAAGCAAGTTTTTTTGCATGATTATCCCTATTAACAGTGGTTTTTTTTAGATTTTATAGTTTTACACAAATTAAAGCCGTTGATTTGATGCCACTAACAGCTTATGTGAATCACTATAGATGAAGTGCTGGTTTTTGCAGTAGAAATTTTTTTAAGTGAGGAAGAAATATGACAACATTTGATAAACGTGAAAAAGCTCAAGAGGCTAAATTTGCCCATGATGCTGATTTAACTTTTAAAGCAGAGTCGCGCCGAAATAAACTTTTAGCAATATGGGTTGCTGATCTTATTGGGCATGCAGATGTAAATGCCTATATTGGCGAAGTTATTGCTTCTGACTTTGAAGAAGCAGGTGATGAAGATGTTTATCGCAAAATCAGCGCTGATTTAGAGGCTGCTGGTGCTGATGTGAGCGAGGAAGACTTGCGGGCTAAAATGTCTGAATTATTTGCTATAGCAAAACAAGAAATACTATCTGAGAGATAGTATTTCCTTGCATAGAGTGGTGATATCTTATTTTCTGATTCGATTAGGGTGCTTTTTGCGCCCTTTTTGTTGCTTGGCATTTGGTAAGAATATCAGACATGTTTTATTTTTTGAATATTAGAAAAACTATACCTAATTAGATTAAAGGAAAATGGCAGGAATTATCTTAATATTTACGCAAAAGACCAACCAATTTGCCTTGAACTACAACTCGATCTGGCCCAAAAATCCGTGTTTCATAAGCTGGATTAGCTGCCTCAAGTGCAATTGTGCCATTTTTTTTACGCAATCTCTTTAATGTAGCTTCTTCATCATCAATAAGAGCTACAATAATTTCACCATTACCAGCAGTTTGTTGCTTATGAATAAGCACAGTATCACCATCAAAAATACCAGCATCAATCATACTATCCCCCTTAACCTCTAACGCATAATGCTCCCCACCACCAAGCATCTCAGGAGGAACAGCAATTGTGTGCGAATGATCTTGAATAGCAGCAATTGGCGTGCCAGCTGCAATAGAACCCATAACAGGCACACTAACCTGTTGAGAGGAGCTATCATGTCCGCCCGTTTCAACACTGCCTTTAGGCGTTGCAATTTTACCAAGATTTCCCTCAATCACACTTGGCTCAAACTTAGCTTTACGTCCACCAAGAGAAGGGTTCATAGAATCTGGTAATTTTATTATCTCAAGCGCTCTGGCTCTGTTTGGCAATCGTCTGATAAAGCCTCGCTCTTCAAGAGCAGAAATAAGCCTATGAATGCCAGATTTTGATTTTAAATCAAGCGCGTCTTTCATTTCATCAAAAGAGGGTGGAATGCCGCTTTCTTTCATACGTTCGTGAATATACATCAATAGTTCATGTTGTTTACGCGTCAGCATAATAATCTCCCTAATAGAATCAGAACATATATAGAACTTGTTTACACGTTCTTCTTATGTTCTGTAAAGAGAAAAATTATTTTTTATAGTTTTATAATTTTCACAAGATCACCAGCTTTTAGTGCAGGTGAATTTTCATGGTGAATAATCAATGCGTTAGCAGTTGAAAATGATGTAAGATTAGCGCTATCAGTTTCACCAATCGGCTCAATCTTGGTTGCGCCATTTTCATCTGACACAATAATTGCGCGTATAAAATGCCGACGATTACCATTTGCACCAAGCCCACTTGAGAGTGGCAAAACCATCTGCTCACCAGATGTATTTTTTATGCCCAACATGGCTCTAATGGCAGGTAGAGTGGCAATGGTTGCAGTAACCATGGAAGAAACAGGATTGCCCGGCAGGCCAAAAATCAGTTTTTTGCTATAAGTGCCGAACATGAGCGGCTTGCCTGGTCTGATTGCTATTTTCCAAAAATCCATTTTCACCCCAAGTGATTTTAAGGTTGGTTGCACAAAGTCATATTTGCCAACACTTGCCCCGCCAGAAGTGATGATAATATCAGCATCACTATTTAAAATGTCCTTAAGGCGTGTTTTTAATTCCTGCTCATCATCTGGTGCAATTGGGTGATTCACAACGCTTGCACAAAACGGCGCTAATAGCGCAGATATACCATAAGGATTTGATGAAATAATTTGCTCAGGTGAGGGTGTTGCGCCCGGTTCAACCAATTCATCACCAGTTGCTAAAATAGCAACATTTGGGCGCTTAAAAACCTCAACCTTAGCATTATTTGACGCAGCGCAAAGTGAAATAGATGCGGGGTTTAGAATTGTGCCAATATCTAATAAAACCTGCCCCTTAGAGAAATCTTGCCCCATTTTGCGTAAATGCTGGCCAGATTTTACTGATTTGCTAAAGATGATATTTTTACCGTTTGCTTTTATATTTTCTTGTATATCTTCTTGCATGACGATAGCATCAACTCCTTTTGGAGTTGGCGCACCTGTAAAAATGCGAATACACTCACCTTGTTTAATTTCGCCAGCAAAACCCGCGCCAGCTTGGCTCATGCCAATTTCCTTAAGTGAAACATCGGGCTTTATGTCATTTGCTCTCACCCCATATCCGTCCATTGCACTGACATCAAAAGGTGGCTGGTTTAGCTTTGCTTTAAGAGGTTTGGCCAAAACTCTATTCGCAGCGTCAGAAATAGATATTATTTCTGTGCCAAGCGGTTTAGCGCTAGCAAAAATCTGCTCTAATGCTTGCTCAAGACTAATCATTTTCTTCTCTCTTAAATATACCAGATTTTCCGCCAGATTTTTCTTCTAATCTAACAAAATTTATACTCATTGAGCGATCAATTGATTTAGCCATATCGTAAAGTGTGAGAGCCGCCACAGATGCCGCGCTCATTGCTTCCATTTCTACTCCCGTTTTATCGGTTGTTTGTGCAAGTGCAGAAATATTGATAATGTTTGGCTCGTTTGCACGGCTAATATCAACTTCAACTTTTGTGAGGGCAATTGGGTGGCAAAGCGGAATTAAATCAGCGGTTTTTTTAGCCGCCATAATGCCAGCAATTCTTGCAACTGCCAACGCATCTCCTTTTTTTAATGTGCCGCCAAAAATTGCATCAATTGTGTCTGGCTTGCCTATGACTTGAGCTGAGGCAACAGCAATGCGCAGGGTTGCGGCTTTTTCACCTATGTCAACAATATGTGCTTCACCTTTTTTATTAAGATGGGTAAGGGGCTGCTCTTTCATGGCTTTATTCTCCTGTTAACAGGGCTTTTGTTGCATTTAAAATATTATCCTGACGCATCAGGCTTTCACCAACTAAAAAGCTGTTTATACCTGATTTTTGTAAGCGTAAAAGATCGGCATGGCTTGAAATGCCGCTTTCTGAAACTATTAGTCTGTCATCGGGAATGTTTTTGGCTAATGTTTCGCTCACGCCAAGGTCGGTTTTAAAGGCTTTTAGGTCACGATTATTTATGCCAATAAGGGTGAAATCTAGCGCTAAGGCCAAGTCCAATTCTGCCTGATTATGCACTTCGCATAAAATATCCATGCCCATTTCACTTGCGTTTGCCGCTAATTCACCTGCCAAGCCAACATCAAGCGCTGCCATAATGATGAGAATAGCATCAGCGCCCCATGCGCGAGCTTGCGCCACTTGATAAATATCAACCATAAAATCTTTACGTAAAACTGGCAGGGCGCAAGCATTTCTTGCCTCAATCATATATTGTGCTGAGCCTTGAAAAGATGGTTTGTCTGTAAGCACAGAAAGACAAGCCGCTCCGCCTTTTTCATAAGCTTTTGTGATAGTTTTTGGGTCAAAATCTGCTCGAATAAGTCCCTTAGATGGACTGGCCTTTTTAACTTCAGCAATCAGGGCAAACTCATTATTTTTTACTTTATTTCGCAAAGCCGCTTCAAAGCCACGAGGTGCGCTGGCGTTTTTGACTAAATTTTCAACTTCACTTAAAGGCATTGCCGCTTTTTCAGAAGCTATTTCGTCTTTTTTATAAGCAATGATTTTATCTAAAATATTGGCCATTAGCTGTTAGATACCTCAATCAGTTTTTCAAGCGTGTTAAGCGCCGCTCCATCATCAATTATCTTCTCGCCAAGCGCCACTCCAGCCTTAAGATTATCTACTTTACCAGCCACAATGAAACTAGCCGCTGCATTAAACAAAACAATATCACGATAGGGAGATTTTTTGCCCTCTAATAATAGTTTTAACTGTACCGCATTATGCTTTGGATCGCCGCCAGTTAAATTTTTTGGCTCTGCAATTGGCAGGCCTGCATCTTTTGGGCTGATTGTAAATGAGCGTAATGAGTCGTTTTCAATCGCTGTTACAAAAGTTTTACCAGTTGTAGTGATTTCATCTAAGCCATCACTGCCATGCACTACCCAAGCACTGGTTGCGCCATTAGCAAGTAGGGCGCTGGCAACAGGCTCTACCCATTGCCTATCATATACACCAAGTAAGTATTGCTTTACCCCAGCAGGGTTAGATTGCGGGCCAAGCAGGTTAAACATAGTGCGCACACCAAGCTCTGCCCGCACTGGACCAACATATTTCATGCTCAAATGATGGTTTGGGGCAAACATAAAGCCAATATTGGCCTGATTGATGCAGTATGAAATCTGCTTAGGGTCAAGATCAAGCTTCACACCAAGCGCTTGCAAGGCCTCTGAGCTACCAGATTTAGATGAAAGCGCCTTATTGCCATGCTTTGCTACTGGCACGTCCGCACCTGCTACGACTATTGCTGTGGCGGTGGAAATATTTAACGTTCCCATGCCATCGCCACCCGTGCCGACAATATCAATGGCATTATCTGGTGCTTTTACGGGTAGCATTTTTTCTCTTAGGATTGAAACAGCGGCGGCAATTTCCTCAACCGTTTCTCCCTTTACGCGCAACCCCATTAGAAAAGCGCCAATTTGTGCAGCGCTGGCCTCTCCCGACATGATGATATTCATTGCATCAAGCATATCTTGCTTAGTTAAATCTTTGCCTTCGCTAAGGCTATTAAGAGCTGATTTAATATTCATTATATTGATCCCTTTAAATGAAATTTATCTGCAATATTCATAAAGTTAGTCAAAATTTCTAAACCAAATTGTGAGGATATGCTTTCTGGGTGAAACTGCACTCCAAATATTGAATAATCCCTATGCGACAAACCCATTATTGCACCATCTTGAGTAAAAGCGATAATCTCTAACTCATTAGGAAGCGTTTCTTTTTCAATTGCTAAAGAATGATAACGAGTAGCAATAAAGTCATTTTTCAGACCTTTAAAAATACTTTTGCCTTGGTGCGAAATTGGTGAGGTTTTGCCATGCATTAAACTTGGAGCACCAATCACTTTGCCGCCAAATGCCTGCCCGATTGATTGCATGCCTAAACAAACACCAAAAATTGGAATTTCACTTTTAAAACGTTTAATCAAGTCCACGCAAATCCCAGCCTCATTCGGTGTGCATGGGCCAGGGGAAAGAATGATTGCATGGGGAGAGATTTTGGCAATTTCAGCAAGAGAGATTTTGTCATTGCGAAAAACTTCAATTTCTACATTTTCAAGTTCACCAATTAGATGCACGAGATTATAAGTAAAGCTGTCATAATTATCGATGACTAGAATTTTTCTTTTAGGGGTATTGTTCATTGACCAAACTCGCTCTCATTAGCATAGCGAATGGCCTCTGTTGCGGCACTAAATAGAGCGCGGGCTTTATTTTCACACTCTAATTGCTCTAACTCTGGCTTCGAATCTGCAACAATTCCTGCGCCCGCCTGCACATATAATTTTTTATCTTTTAGGATAGCTGTGCGTAATACAATACAAGTGTCCATTGTGCCATCTGCGCCAAAATAGCCAACACATCCGCCATATATGCCGCGTCGTGATTTTTCTAATTCATCAATAATTTCCATTGCCCTAACTTTTGGCGCGCCAGACACTGTGCCAGCAGGAAAACCAGCGCTTAATGCATCAACAAAATCATATTTTGCGTCCAAAACACCAATCACATTTGAGACAATATGCATTACGTGTGAGTAATATTCTAAAAAGAACTTATCGGTAACTTTAATTGAGCCTATTTTTGCAACACGCCCAACATCATTTCGCCCAAGATCAAGCAACATAAGATGCTCTGCCAATTCTTTTGGGTCAGATAATAATTCATCGGCCATTTCTTTATCATGTGCTGGTGTTTTTCCGCGTTTTCTTGTGCCTGCAATTGGGCGAATAGTTATTTCTCTATCCTTATCAACTCTAACCAGTATTTCAGGACTTGAGCCAGCAATAGAAAAATCCTCAAAATCTAAAAAATACATATAAGGTGAAGGATT
>JALSJY010000237.1 GCA_026989045.1 Hyphomicrobiales bacterium
GCTATTTATAAGAACGGGAGCAGAAAATTGACGCAAAATTGAAAGAACGGGTCTGCTAGCTAAGTCTGAAAATTTAATTTCAAGCTTATCAGTATCAAGAATAATCATATCATCAATTATAGTGCCGCTAGTGTTTGATGAATATTTAATATCATTACCATTTGCGCCAACAAGTCCAAATTTTATTGGAATTACCATGGGTGATTTTTTAGGTTGCTCTGGTGTTGGTTTGATATTTTGTTTTAGGTTAAGGGTAAGAATTTTATTATTCTCGTCCCAACTTTCTTTTACATCAAGCTGAGGTGTGCCAGCCTGTAAATACCATTTTGAGAACTGGCTAAGGTCGCTACCGCAGCTATCTTCAAAACATTTTATCCAAGCCTCGATTGTTGTTGCATCGCCATCATGGCGCTCAAAATATAAATCACAGCCTTTTTGAAACTCTTCCTCGCCTAAAATTGTTGCTAACATGCGAACGATTTCTGCACCTTTTTCATAGACGGTTGCGGTATAAAAATTATCAATTTCTTTGTATCTGTCAGGGCGGGCAGGGTGAGCGAGCGGTCCAGCATCTTCGGGGAATTGCGCCATTTTTAACAATCGCACATCTTCAATGCGCTTCACTGCACGAGAGCGCTCATCGGCAGTAAACTCCTGATCTCGATAAACGGTTAGACCCTCTTTTAGGCAAAGCTGAAACCAGTTTTTTAGGGTTACTCTATTTCCGCTCCAATTGTGGAAATATTCGTGCGCAACGACGCTTTCTATTCGTCCATAATCAGCATCGGTTGCGCTTTGTGGATCTGCCAAAATTAAGCGATCATTAAAAATATTTAGCCCTTTATTTTCCATTGCCCCAAAGTTAAAATCTGACACAGCAACAATGTTAAAAAGCTCGAGATCATATTCAAGCCCAAAGCGTTTTTCGTCCCATGCGAATGAGCGTTTTAATGCGTCCATCGCATAGGCGCATTTATCCTCTTTGCCATGCTCACAATAGATTGCCAGCTCAATTTTTTTACCGCTCATGGTGGTGAAGCTATCTGTGATTTTGCCTAAATCTCCCGCAACGAGCGCAAATAAATAAGATGGTTTTGGGTGTGGATCGTGCCAAATTGCAAAGTGGTGGCCATTTGGCATTTCGCCTTGCTCAAGCAAATTACCATTGCTCAATAATATTGGCGCTAGCTTTTTATCGGCGCTTAGTCGCACTTTATAGGTGGCTAAAATATCAGGACGATCAAGAAAAAAGGTGATATTTCTAAAACCTTCCGGCTCGCATTGAGTGCAGAAAACTCCGTTGGAGAGATAAAGCCCCATCAGGTCAGTATTGTCTTGCGGCTTTATAGTGACATTAGTTTCAAGCGTGAAATCACTCTTTGGGGGAGAAAAAACGCTTAGTGTTTTGTCGCTCAATTCATATTGCTCTTTGGCTAATGGCTCACCATCTATTTTTATTGAGTTGAGTAAAAGCTTATTACCGTCAAGCACAAGGGGAGTTTTTGGTGTTAAATCTTTTTGTGGCTTTATATTTAGCAATGAAGTGACTTCACTATAGCTTTTTTTAATCTCAATATGCATTTCAACATGGCTGATTATATAGGGGGCAGGGGCGTAATCTTTTAGATAGATGGTTTTATTTTCACTTTGGTTAGGCTTGGACATATTTTCCCCTTTGATGAGCATCAAATATTGTGACATTCTGGCTGCAGACGAATCACTCAATTATAGATATTCTAAAAGACTAGAAGTTACTAAATTGGTTGTAATGGGTTTGGTGGAGTTTTGATAATTGATGACTAAATATTTTGAATAGCCTATGATGTTTATTTTAAGAAAAGAAATTTGGCTTTGAAGATAAGATATTATCATGTGGGTTGAAAAATTAGCTAAAAATATTGCTATTGTAGGTGGCTTGGTGCTGACACTCGTTGCTTTGATGAGTGTTATTTCTATCATTGGGCGGGCTGGAATAGGCATTGGCCTATCGCCAATTTTAGGGGATTTTGAATTGGTTGAGGCTGGTGTTGCTTTTGCTATCACCTCGTTTTTACCTTTGGCACATCTGCACCGTAGTCATGCACAAGTGGCAATTTTTACTGATAGATTAGGCGTGCGAGCGAATAAAATTATTGATTTAATTTCAGACCTGTTGATGTTGAGCATTGCACTGCTTTTAAGTTGGCGCTTAATTGCTGGCACGATTGATAAATATAATTATTTTGAGACAAGTTTTATTTTGCAATACCCTCTTTGGTGGGCTTATGCAGCCTCTCTTGTTGGCCTGCTCACTTGGGTGATTGTTGCTTTTTATATGGTTAGAAAATCTGCCAATGCGATTTTGACTAATAAGGATCGACAAATTGAGCGCTCTTGAAATTGGCATTTATTCTTTTCCTGTGTTGATGGTTTTGATATTTTTACGCATACCAATTGGCGTTGCGATGTTGATTGTCGGCATAATCGGCAATGCACTTATTAGAGATAGCTTCACCCCGATTTTTGCCCAGCTTAAAGACTTAAGTTACTCAACCTTTTCCTCTTATTCGCTTTCAATCATTCCGCTATTTTTGCTCATGGGGCAGTTTGCAACAATTGGCGGCATGTCGCAATCTTTGTTCAAAGCGGCCAAGACTTTTGTTGGTCATAAAAATGGCGGTGTGGCAATGGCGGCAGTTGGCGCTTGCGCTGGCTTTGGTGCAATTTGTGGCTCATCGCTTGCAACCGCTGGCACAATGGGGCAGGTGGCTCTGCCTGAATTAAAAAAGCAGGGATATTCTGGTGCGTTTGCAACGGGTGCATTGGCGGCGGGTGGCACGCTTGGTATTTTAATTCCGCCTTCGGTAATTTTGGTGATCTATGCAATTCTTACTGAGCAGAATATTGCAAAATTATTTATTGCCGCAATCGTGCCAGGTCTGTTGGCTTTGGTTGGGTATTTAATTGTTATTTCGCTAGTGGCTCGCTTTAGCAAAAATGGCATTGGGGAAGTTGAAGTAAAATCAACATTATCAGAAAAGTTGCAATCCTTATTTTTAGTTTGGCCTGTTTTAATGGTGTTTATTGCGGTAGTTGGGGGGATATATTTTGGCTATTTCACTCCAACAGAAGCCGCAGCAGTGGGCGCAATAGCAACAGGATTGGTTGCGCTATTGTCGGGCAATTTGAATAAGAGTAATTTTATTGCCGTGCTTTTGAACACGGCAACTGCCAGCGCAATGATTTTTTTGATAATTTTTGGCGCTAGCATATTTAATTCATTTTTGGCGCTAAGCCAATTGCCGCAAGAGATTGCAAATTTCATCAGTATGCAGGGGTTTAGCCCATGGTTGGTGCTTTGGGTAATTCTTGGGCTTTATTTATTATTTGGCTGTTTTATGGATAGCTTATCAATGATTTTACTAACTGTGCCGATTTTTTATCCAATAATTATTGGTATGGATTTTGGGCTATCTCCTGTTGAACTTGGCCTTTGGTTTGGTGTTTTAATTTTGATTGTGGTTGAGGTTGGTTTAATTACCCCACCTGTCGGTTTGAACCTATTCATCATAAATAAGCTGGCAAAAGACACACCAATGCTAGAAACTTATAAAGGTGTTTTACCTTTTGTATTTTCTGATATAATTAGGGTGATTATACTTGTATCTTTCCCCGCAATTACGTTATTTGGGGTTAGGTTGTTATATTGATTATAGTTTTAGTTTTTAGCGGATAGTTTTCATTTTTTGTTTAGCCCCCACCCTCAATCCCTCCCCACGAAGGGGGAGGGAAGTAAGCTAGAGCAAAGTTTATATTTCTTTACTAACTTAGGAGTTAGTAGCAATCCAAAGAGTAATTTTTAGCTAATTACCATATAAAATATGATTGCAAAATTCCCCTCCCCCTTGCGGGGAGAGGTTAGGGGTGGGGGTAATCTGAACTTCAAAACTTTATATTTAAAGAAATTGCTGTAATAATTATGTTTTCCTGCTTTACTAAAATTTAGTCAAACACTAGTGTGCCTAATATATTTATTCATAATTAAATACGAAGATAGCCGCTTAATATAACTGGAAATTCTAATGAAATTCATCTGTAAATATTCTTATTTGATTTTTGCTTTTTTTGTGATGGTTTTAAGCATTTCCTCGCAAGCATCAGCGCAAGAGGTCACTTTGCGTCTGCATCAGTTTTTACCTGCGCAATCGGTAATTCCAAGTCAGGCAATTGCCCCTTGGGCAAAACGAATTGAAGAAGCTTCAAATGGGCGCATAAAAATTGAGCTTTACCCATCAATGCAATTAGGTGGCAAACCGCCGCAATTATTTGACCAAGCAAAAAGCGGCGTTGCTGATATTATCTGGACGGTTTTGGGATATACTCCGGGGCGTTTTCCAAAGTCTGAAGTTTTTGAAACTCCATTTATGGTAACAAATGCAAAGGCAACTTCAATGGCTTTTCAGGCCTATGTCGAAAAATATGCTATGGACGAATTTAAGGACGTGAAGCTGATTGCTGTGCATACGCATGGTGCTGGCATTTTCCATTCAAGCGAGCCAATTACAAAGCTGGAAGATTTAAAAGGCATGAAAATTCGTGGCGGCTCAAGAGTGATAAATGACATGCTTAAAAATCTTGGAGCAGAGCCGATTGGCATGCCTGTTCCTGCAGTTCCTGAAGCTCTTTCACGCGGTGTGATTGATGGTGCGACAATTCCTTGGGAAGTAACAATGGCGCTGAAAACTAGTGAGTTGGTGCATAATCATACAGGGTTTTCTGATCAGCATGGGCTTTATACGCAAACTTTTGCGCTAGTGATGAATAAAAAAACTTATGAACATCTCTCTGATGATCTTAAGGCAATAATTGATAATGAGAGCGGCATAGAGGTAGCGGCACAATTTGGTGCGGCGATGGATAAAGCTGATATTGAGGGTGAAAAATTTGCACGTGATTTGGGTAATGAAATTATTATGCTTGATGAAATGGAAACAAAGCTTTGGAAGAATGCCGCAAAGGCAACAATTGATGATTGGATAAAACAAACACCAAATGGGCAGATGCTTTATGATGCGGCAAGCGCTTTGGTTGAAAAATATTCATTTGAGCGCACATATTGATAAAAGATCCAAAACTTTTTTTAGTTGAATTATTTAAGGAAGCTGTTGCTGCGGCTGATCCAAAAATTTTAATTGCTAAATATTTGCCTGTAAAACCAAAGGGACGCACTATTGTAGTTGGGGTGGGTAAGGCATCTGGCTCTATGGCTTTAGCGTTTGAAAATGAGTGGGAGAGGGCAGGTTATGGTAAACTTGAAGGCTTGGTTGTTACCTCAAAGGGTAATGAGCGAGAGTTAAAATATATAAACACCATTATTGCTGCTCACCCAGTGCCAGATGAAAATAGCTCCATTGCCGCAAAGCAAATGCTTAAGATGGTGAGTGGTTTGAGCAAAGATGATTTAGTGGTGGCGTTGATTTCTGGTGGTGGCTCTTCTTTGTTTTCACTGCCAGCTAGTGGCATAAGCGCAAGTGATAAGAAGGCGGTGAATAAGGCCTTGCTCGCTGGCGGTGTGTCTATTTCAGAAATGAATTGTATCAGAAAACATCTCAGTAAAATAAAGGGTGGGCGATTAGCAAAAGCAGCCTATCCTGCAAAATTGCTCTCATTAGTGATTTCTGATGTTCCGGGTGATGATGCAGCGCTGGTTGCCTCTGGTCCAACAATTGCTGATAATACAACTCGCTTAGATGCGCTTGAAATAGTAGAGAAATATAAACTTGATTTACCAAAGTCGGTTATGGATTGGCTTAATGATGAGCAAAGTGTAGCCCCTTTTCCTAGTGATAAACAGTTTGAAAATAACGAAGTTCATCTAATAGCTAATGCAAATATGTCATTGCAGGCGGCAAAAGAGTTTGCACAAAAGCGAGGCATAAAGGCGCATATTATTTCTGATGCTATTGAGGGTGAGGCGTCAATTATTGGGCGTGAGCATGGCGAATTAGCTTGCCAAATAGCGGCAGGAAAACACGAATTAAAAAAGTCAATCTTGTTGCTTTCGGGTGGTGAAACAACTGTTACTTTGCGCCACAAAGGTAAGGGGGGGCGCAATAGTGAATTTTTGCTCTCGCTGGCGCTGACAATTGATGGCGTGAAAAATATTTATGCTTTGGCGGCGGATACAGATGGTATTGATGGCTCCGAAAAAAATGCAGGTGCTTATTGTGATGCAACTTCCATTGAGCGCATGAAGGAGCGTTCAATTGATGGAGCTAACTTATTGCAAAATAATGATGCTTATAGTGCATTTTCGGTAGTATCTGATTTAATTTTTACTGGTGTCACAGCAACAAATGTTAATGATTTTAGGGCAGTTTTAATTCAAGAAGAATAAAATTAGGATATAATATGCGAATGGTTTTGTTGTTAATAACAGTGTTTTTATTCCCTATTGCTGCTTTTGCGCAATCATCTTCACCAAGAATCTACCAAACCAGTTTTGAATCTATTGATGATTTTAAGGGCTTTTATATTGTGCCGCAAGATCATAAAAACACCGCCTCACATGATCAATCTCGTGAGAGAGTGAGGAGCGGAAAATTTTCTCATAAGGGCTGGGTAACAGGAGTTAACCCGCCAAGCAGTTCTTTTGTAAATAATAACCATCGTGGGTATCCAACTATTCAGCTTTATAAATTACCGGGTGGGGCGTTTAAAACTCCTGCCAAAATAGAATTTTGGGTGTGGCTGGATATGAAGCTAGATAAAGGTGAGTGGTTTAGTTTTGCAACAATTGATCACACAAGGCGTAATACATGGGATCCTGTTTTGGTTAATCTTAGCGATGATGGATTTGTGCATCTTATGCATGTGCCGAAAAATGGACAAAGTAAGCGTAGTTTTCAAACCTCCTCAATTAAATTTCCAATGCGAAAATGGGTGAAGCTAAGCATTGAAATTCATTTTGATAAAAAGAATGGATATGCAAAAGTTTGGCAAAATGGAAAGCTAGTTTCAAGCGCTCAAGTTAAAACAGGTAATGGATTATTTACCCAAGCTCATTTTGGTCTTTATGCCCCTCCATCTGTTTCAAGCGGAGTGATATATAATGATGATTTGAAAATTACTGAGTTAGGGACGCGCTAGATTTTGGATTGCCAAGCATCAAAGATGCTCGCAAAGACATTTTTAAACGAATATAAAACTCATCAGATTATTCATTCGTCAAAGTCCGAGAGATAGCATCTTGCCAACCAGCAATTTTTTTGTTGCGAATAGTTGCACTCATCTGCGGCTTAAAACATCTTTCAAGCTTCCATGATTTTGCAAAGCCATTCATATCTGGCCACACGCCAGCTTTATATCCTGCAAGCCAAGCTGCACCCAATGCAGTTGTTTCAAGTATGGTTGGGCGATCAACTGGTGCGTTTAAAATATCGGCTAAAAATTGCATTGTCCAATCTGATGCCACCATGCCACCATCAACCCTAAGAATAGTATCCCCTGCATCTTCCCAGTCTTTTTTCATGGCTTCTAGTAAATCATAAGTCTGATAGGCAACTGCTTCAAGCGCGGCACGGGCAAATTCATTTGGCCCTGTGTTGCGGGTAATGCCAAAAATTGCACCACGTGCATCTGCGTCCCAATATGGTGCGCCAAGTCCTGTAAATGCTGGCACAAGATAGAGCTGTGAATCTGGGTCAGTTTTTTGTGCCATATTGCCAGTGTCGCTTGCCGATTTTATTATGCCTAAACCATCACGTAACCATTGCACACTTGTGCCAGCGTTAAAAATTGATCCCTCAAGGGCATAGGTTGTTTTGCCATCAATTTGATATGCGATTGTGGTTAGTAGGCGATTTTTTGAGGTGATAATTTCCTGCCCAGTATTGAGCATAGCAAAACAACCAGTGCCATAGGTTGATTTCATCATGCCCTTTTTAAAACAGGCATTGCCAAGGGTTGCCGCATGTTGGTCGCCCGCCACTCCAAGAATAGGAATTTGCGCCCCAAATAGCGCTTTGTCAGCTTGACCAAAATCATCGGCAGATTGTTTGACCTCAGGCAAAATTGCTTTTGGGATATTTAATATTTCAAGTAATTCATTATCCCAGCAATTTTCTTTGATATTATAAAGCAGTGTGCGGCTGGCGTTGGTGGCATCGGTTGCATGAATTTTACCGCCAGTTAATTTATATATAAGCCAGCTATCTATTGTGCCGAAACATATCTCGCCCCTGTTAGCTTTCTCACGTAGGCCATTAACATTCTTAAGCAGCCAAGCAATTTTTGTTCCCGAAAAATATGGATCAAGCAGCAGGCCAGTTTTTTTAGTGAATATTGGCTCATACCCTTTGGCTTTTAATTCTTCGCAAATATTAGCGCTTCGCCTATCTTGCCAAACTATTGC